>JAUWSZ010000577.1 GCA_030609865.1 bacterium
CTCTGTCGAATACGGTCTGGAATTCCGTTCCCTTCGAAGAAGGCCGTTTTGCCGGGTGAGGGAGCCTGCATGCAATCGCCTCCTGTGCAGGAAAAAGTCTTGATTTCAGATCCTTAGACCTGGCTACCTTCCCGAAATCCCTGAAGACAGAGCCCTGGACGCGCATCTTGCAGGCCCTCGGGAAACGTACCGGCAGGTTCGGTTCGGGAGCATGGCATTGACTTTGCTTTTCCCTGCCCCTGAGTGGAGGACGGTCCTTGAGACCGTGATCGATTTCGAGGTCTGTCGACGAGGGCGAAAAAGCGGAAAGGAGTGACCAGATGAAGAAGTCTTTAATCGCGGTGTTTCTCGGGGTGATGGTCTGGTTTGTGGTCAGCAACGCTACCGGGGTGGGCCAGGTGACGATCTACAGTGTCTCTGACTTCATCGCCCCTTTCTACGTACAGCTTGGTGATATCATCCTCTACCTGCTCTTCGGTACGTTGATCTACACGACAGGGATCTTCGTTTACCACGTTCACACATTCCAGCAGTCCCGCAAGTCTCTGAACGGCAAGTCCGACAAGGTGAGAAGCGTGGTCGGGAATCTGTTCCGAGGCAATCCGGAACCGGAAGAGACCTGTAACGGGACGCGGGCCGATCAGCTCTGGGAGACGGTGCGGGCGGAAAAGGATTCCCCTTACGGAGAGGTCTTCCAGGGCCTCAGCGAAGAAGACCTGAAAAGCAAGCAGGATTTCGTCCATGCCCTCGAGGTCCGCGTGGGCGACATGACCGCTCAGAAGAAACAGGTTCTCTCGTTCTACAATTTCATCAGCATCACGGCGCCGACCCTCGGCTTTCTGGGCACGGCCGTGGGCATGGTGGCCATCTTCGACGACGTGGGGGTTGCCGGTGCGGAGCAGCTTGCAGCAGACCTGAAGATCGCGTTGATCACCACTGTTGTGGGTCTTGGCATACGCTTCGTGGCTTTGTTCTGCAAGACGTTTCTCGAATCCGTGCAGGATGACCTGTCGATTGTCATGGTGAACGAACTCAAGGAGATGCTGGCATGAGGAAGCGACTGGGAATGCGCAGGGCCGGACATCAAGACGAACAGCTCGAGGGGGCCATCGATATCGTGTTCCTCCTCCTGATCTTCTTCGTGCTCACGAGTTCGTTTCAGATCCTCGTCGGAGCAAAGATCAAGCCACCGAAGAAAGTGGAACAGGAACTCGTCATCGACAACGAGAAGGACATCGTCCTCAAGATCGACTCGCTCTCACAAGTCGTCCTCATTTACCAGAAGCAGGAATACCCCATCGCACGAGACGCGCTTTTCAAAGACGGGAAGAAGAAACTGAGCGCATTCCTGTCGGTGAGCCAAGACGCCAAGGTCGTGGTGTTCGCCGATTACGACTCCCCTTTCGGCGTGGTCAACACGATCGAGCTGATCTGCACGCACCTCGGCGTTTCTCCGTATATCTGTTACGAGAGAGGCCAGACATAATCCATTCTGCATCCTGGGGGCATCCTTCTATGCAACGAGCCTTACCTCCGCGAAGGCAGCACTGGCTGGGATGGACCAAGGAGGACGAGGATGTGATGGCCTGCGAGGTCATCTCCGCGTTCTCCTGGATCATTCTCATCCTTCTGATCAATTTCTTCTTTCTCCACAGGTCGAACTCGATTCCCGCGGCGGAGGCGAACTTTGCGGAATCGCAGCCTGCCCTGCGGCCTCCCGAGCTTCCCCAGCCGCTGCCGCAGTTGGCCATGCTCCCGGACCAGGTCCCGTGGGAGGTCTCCCGGGAGTTTCTCGAAGACGACTACAAGCCCAACTATTATTTTCTCTACAAGGACCAGGTCCGGTTCGTGGACAGGATCCCCAAGAAGAAGACGGTCCTTGCGAGTCTCAAGACCATGGTGCCTGGCCCCGTGGAGCCGGAACCCGTGAAGAAGGAGTTGGAGAAGCCGAAGCCCCTCCGGCTGGAATGGGTCGACATGACCCTGGTCGAAGATGTGGAACCGGAGAAGCGGGAGCGGGAGGAGGAGCCTCCGCCGGCCACGCAGACCATAAAGGTTGCCATGGTGGAGAACCTGGACATGGACATGCAGATTGTCGAGGACCCCCCCACGGCCCTCGTTCCTCGGGAGCCCAAGAAGATCCCTAAGCAGGTCATGCCGAAGGTACGCGTTTCGGCAGTTGACCTGGACATGCAGATTGTCGAGGAGGCGCCCGAGCCCGTGGTTCCTCAGGAGCCCAAGGAGATCCCCAAGCAGGCCATTCCGAAGATGCGCGTTTCGGCCCTTGACATGGACATGGAGATCATGGACCAGCCGCCGCCGGAGAAGCCTCCCCGGGTCGTTGCCCCGGTTCCCCGGCAGAAGCAGCCGGTGATCCGCACCACGTCCGGGGCGGACTATGTCTCTCTTCCGATGGAGATCGCTCCGGAGGCATCCTCGTTCCCGACCACGGCAACGCCCTCGAACCAGCCGGCGAGAAAGGGAACGGCCCATCGCATGCTGATCGCAAAGGGACCGGCCGGTCCGGCAACCGATGTGCCCATGTTGTTGGAGATCGGAGAAAACCGGAAAACGGTATCAAGATCCGGACGACAAGGGTCGATAAAGAAGGAAACCAAGGGCGCCAGGTTCGTAGCTGTGACCGGAAAAGGAGTGGGAGGAATCGATTTGCCTGTTGGGATCCTCGAGGGAGAAGGGTACGGCAAGGGTTATGGAAAAGGGGGGATACCCGTCCAAACCCCCTCTGCCGTGAAGACGCCCGTGCGGGTGACGCTGCAGACGTCCAAGGGCTCGATTCGGCTCGGCACGCCCCTGGCGTTCGCCCTGGCCGGCGTTGGATCCGAGACGCACACGGGCAGTGCCTACGTCCGAAACTCCACCCACTTGAAGCGACTCCTCGAGCTGCAAGCCCTGCCCGAGGAGCCGGTTACGGTGTCAACGGAAGAAGCAACCGGTGGTCGGAACGGATCGAGCCGTCTGATCGCCGTCAGTTATTCCCGTGCACAGGTCGTTCTCCAGTACGCAAACGGAAAGCAACACGTGATCAACCTCGTGCAGGGGGAGCCTTATCCGCGGTTTGACATGCGGCGATCCGCCGACGGAGCCGACTCGGTTCCCGTGGGGACCAAGCTGGAGGAGATC
>JAUWSZ010000261.1 GCA_030609865.1 bacterium
GCAGTGGCGAAAGGGCTCACGAGGTTCGTGGGCCGCAGGAAGGAGATCGAGGCTCTCAAGGACGCATTCGAGAGGGCAAAATCTGGCTCTGGGCAGGTCATCGGGATAGTTGGAGAGGCAGGCGTCGGTGGGCATGGGCCACTTCATTTGGTTTGCTTATAGTTCGAATTGTCAGAATCTAAGTAGTTCTGTTCTTCTTAGTTCCTCTTCTTGATTGTGGTTGTGTATTTGGTGTTGCAGGGGGAGAAGGCGCTAACTGCGTGATAGTACAACTCCCGACCAAGCGGGTAGAGCTTAAGAATTTGAACACTTATGTGTACCCCAGGGGGAAGGCTGCGGATTATGACCATCTGCTCGATATCTGCATGCAATGCGTAACCACTTCAAATTCGTGGACATAAACATTCTAGCCCCCAGCAGGCGTACCGGGGGGTCGGCGAGGTCGCTAGCGAGTGTGGGGATTCTGACTTGCGTATGACTTGCAGATCCCGTCCAATATCGGATATGGTTTGTCCCTGTTCGTCCACCTAAGTGTCTGTAACTACTTCATGTTGAAGGGCTCCCATGGAATCCCCTCTTCGGCACAAGGACCGGACGTATTTGATCCCACCACATTGCAGGACGGATTAAGTACCCGCGCAATTCGTCCATGTAGATCACGCCCTGGCCTGCAAATTGGACAAAGAAGCATGGTTCCTCGTTGCGTGCCGGGCGCCATACGCCGACTCCTTGCACCGTTCTGTGAATCTAACGAAGTTATCTATCCTAACATTTTGTGGCACATGAAGGAAGAAACGTGTCTCCAGGAGGGCGGACACACGAGCCGTGGAAACAGGGGAACTCAACAGACCCCGGAGGGATCTAATCTCTCCAAATCGTCGGTGGAAGCAACGGATTCCAACGGGCCGTGTGTGTACACGCAGGAGGAGGAGAAAATGTCTAAGAACGGATATGTCCTCAGGTCGAGGGACGTCGCGCATGTCCTGGACTGCAGTCCCGATGAAGTGATCGAGCTCGCGCAGAGCAAGAAACTCAAGGCGACCAAAGAGGGACGGTTCTGGAAGTATCGTCCCGCGGATGTCGTGGCCTACAGGAAGAGTCTCGAGAAGCGAGCTTGATGCTGAACGGGACGAACCCGGATCCGGGAATCCTGCAGATCAGGGGGACGCCGGAGAAGTGCCCGGTGGGGCTTCGCCTTCAGGCACAAAGGGCCTCTTCTCGAAATAGTCCTCCAGGTCGTAGACGCGAATCGACATCAACACGTCCGCATGGTCTTGGATCCTCTGATAGAACTCCATGGACATGCTGAAGTTGTGATTCACCTCGAAGATGTTGTGAAGGTAGCCCACGGGCGGGTTCGGACAAACGAACACGGGGGAACTCGTTTCTTTGATCCTCGTCAGGACCTCTCTGCTTCGTTTCAATCTTTCCTTTTTCGGTCCCTCCGGCACGAGATAGTAGAATCGATCGAGGACGATCTCGATGAAGTCCATCAAGACGTAGTTGTACCCGTCTTGATAGAGGTCATGAAGCTCCGCCTCGTTTTCCGGCCATGTGGCGAGGACATACGGCGACCCTGCATAGGTGGCGCTCGCGATCGGGTAGGAGGAGATCTGCCGGAGGCCTTTGTGGGATCGCATGTATTCCATCGCATGGCTGTATCCGGGAGGCGCCTTGACGGCCTTCCGGGAGTACCAGAGGCCCTCGGCGATCAGCAGGACGAGCAGCAAAGTGCCGAGAAGTCGGAACTTGTTTCCCCCCCGAGCGCCCATGAGCTCCCAGACGAGACGGCCAACGAGCAGCGCGCCCGTGCAGACGGCGAAACTCCCGTACCGTGCCCGGGGTTGAACGATACTAAAAAGAAAAAGGGGAAACAGGAACAGGGCCGCCAGAAAGAGATCCTTCCAAGACCGCTTCCAGAGGGCGTAGGTACAGGCTGCGAACAAGGCCAGCGTAACGAGGGGACCGTTCATCTTCCAGAACAGGAACGGAAAGGAGAGGAAATTGGCGAACTCGGTCACCTTCTGCGTTGCAGAGAGACAGTAACCGCCCACGAAGATGATGGAGATAAGAACCTGTTGGAAGTAGGTCATGAAAGGGGGTACGACCGACAGCACCTTACATGCCATGAAGCCCACATAGTATGGCAATTCGGCGAGAAGGAGCAGGAGAAGCATCGGGAGTGCCAGGGCCAGGGCGCGGGCCAGCCAGGGATTCTCTTCCCTGCCCCGCCGGGAAAGCGCCAACTGGAGTTCGAACAGCCAGAAGATGAGGAGGGGCACCAGGGTGCGGTACACGATCAGGAAACTCATCCCCAGGGCGAGGCTCGCGAGGCAGCTCCAGAGAAGGGCACGTCCGGCTACGGCCTTCCGGCTGTTCACGTAACAGAGAGCCGACAGCAAGAGGAAAAAATTCAGATCGACTTCGAGGAGCGCGGAGCGGGAGTACACGACATCGAAGCCGGACAGCGCAAGAAGCGCCGAAGCGACCAGGCCCGTCTTCTCGTCATACAGCGCTCGTCCGAGGAAGAAGGTCATGAGGATGGCGAGAAGGCCGAAGCTGGCGGAAACGTAGTTCCCCACGTTGTACTTCTGGTTCCCGAGAGCCATTCCGAGGACGAGGAGATAGTTGTGCCCCACCCGGGCCCGCCACGGGGACTTGCCCAGTGTGTTCTCTTCGATGTACTGGAGCTGCTCTTCACGCTTCCAAAGGTCCTCACCGGTCCTTTTCTGCTCTAAAAAGAGCTTGAAGCTGTCGAAAAGCGCTCCCAGGCCCGTATAATTGTCTTGTGACTCGAGATAGTAGTCGCATTCGTCTGCGACGAAAGGGCCGGTCTCGTCCAGCAGGAAGAAGCGCGGAATCGCTCCAATGCTCAGGATGAGAAGAAGGAGGCCGATGGTGGGGAAAGGGGACGCTTTGTGACCGGCATTGTTCATGCTGCGGATTATTATGTGTGCTCCTTCGGATGTCAAACGGTCTTTCCGGCCTGTGAAAGGACCTTCTCCAGAAAAGGTTTTCTAAAGAAAAGCATGGCCTCTTGACGATTCCTTGTTTGGCCCGTTATCATGATAGTATTGTAATATAAAGCCGTTGGTGCCTTGAACCCGGATTGCCGGACGGAGCAGTTAGGACAGATGAGACACGTTTCTGTGGTCCTTTTTCTTGCGGTGTTCCTTCTCTCCGGAAGGGGTGTTGTCGCGAGCCGTGGCCAGGTGAACGAGACGGAGCCCGAGCGGCGGACGATGATCGCCCTGGACCTGACGGACCTGGAGATCCCGGGAGAGGGCAGCGGGGATGAGATGGAGTTGCCGCCGATCCAGGGGGCGGAGATGCGCGAGGTGGAGCCCGTGCCGCCGGCACCTCCCCGGGAGCCTGCAGAGGTCGAGCGGAGCCGGCGCGAAACCCCGGAAGCGAGTAGGTCTGTTCAGTCTCCTGCGCCCGGCTTGGTTCCGTTTCTCCTGGAGGACCCGGGAGTTGGGGGCGGATCGACCGGGTCGGGGATGGAAGCGACAGGAGACCATGCGCCCGAGACCGTGACCGGGGAATTCCCTGCCGAGTTGAAAACGGTTCCGCCCCCCCCTGCCCATTCGCAAAGCCTCAAGTTGCACTCCGGCATGGACGTGAGTGCTTCCGGCAGATCGGACGTGCCGGAGATCCCCTTG
Source organism: bacterium (assembly GCA_030609865.1). The sequence continues at coordinate 3,663 of JAUWSZ010000261.1, forward strand.
TTGAAAGGCGAGGACATGGGACAACGGGTGCCGGTGGGGCAGGACTCCTCCCTGACGATGAAGCCTTTTCCGGAACTCCGCAGAATGCCGGGCGCAAGCCGTCATTCCATGCCTTCGCCGGAAAGCCGGCGACCCGAGGATTACCTGCAAGTTCGCGAGGACCTGGATGCACGGCTCATCGACCTCTATGAACGCTATTACAAAGACAGGTAAGAGGCCTGTCGCCGCAGTTCAATCCTCCGCCAGCATACCACTACGACTCAGAAAGTCGGGATCTTTCCAAACAAGGCCTCGACTTCTGTGTAAGCCTATAGGCAAGGTTGACAAAGGATTGAAGTCTTGAATAATGGAAGACCGAACGGAAGAAGCGTCTAGCAGCCCGTTGAAAAAGTGGCTGTTGGAGGCTGTCCTAGACCGCTGACTGCGATGAGAGTTCTTCGATCACTTTGAGGAGGGCATCTAGGTCAAAGGGCTTCTTGACGAGTCTGTAATCGGGGTAGTTGTTGAGTTCCTCGTTGAGTCTTTTCTCCGTGTCTGCCTCATCGATCCAGGCACTCAGGTAGACGACCTTGATGGATGGATTCCGGTCACGGATCCTGGATACCACGGTGAGACCGTCCTGGACGGGCATCATGATGTCCGAGATCACCACTGCCGGTCGAAATTCGTCGAAGGTCTGCAGGGCATGCTCGCCATCCTCGGCCAGTCGGACCTCGTAATCGTGCCCCTCCAGAAAACTCTTCAGCAGCACACGAATCGCGTATTCGTCATCGATCACGAGGATTCTTCGGGTCGGGCTTTGGGGGGCCATACGAGTGCGATCTTGTGATCAACCGGCTCGAGAGCGGGATGAGAGGAGTGGATTCTTCTGTCGGCACCTAACACCTAAGAATTACAGAAAATGAGAAGGGAAGTCAATGGGCTCGAAGGGATCGAGAAAAGGATACAGGTGGCTGAAAACCTGGCTGCATGAGCAACTCGCCGAAGAGGGGCAGCTTCGAGACGATGCAACGAAGACGCTTCTCGAGGCCGCGGATCCCGAGGCGTTGATTCGATGGATACCGCAGCTGTTCTGGGAGAGCCCTGAGGAGGATCGAAAGGGAATCCTCCGCGGGCTGGTTCCCCTGGTCGGGACCGGGGCGGTTCCCTTCCTGGAGGAGATCCTGGCATCTCCGCGGAGCGGGTTCATGGAGAAGCGGTTTGCCCTGGAGCAGCTCGAGACGCTGGGACGGCAAACTGACGCTTCATCGGTAGAAGGCCTGCGGAAGGCAGAGGACTTCGTTGCCTCCTTGCCGGAATCACTCGACAACGCGGAAGAGACGGGTACGATTCCCGAAAATGTGCTCAGACTTTTTCGAGGCCTTTCGCCGCTGTTTCAGGGCGTTGTTCTCAGGGAGCTCCTGCGTCGTCCCCCGGAGAACGTGTTTCGGTTCCTGGAGTGTGTGCTCGCCGGGCAGCACGATCTGTGGGAGGAGATTCTGGAGGCC
>JAUWSZ010000121.1 GCA_030609865.1 bacterium
CTCCGGCTGGTCGGGGACTCGGTGCGCGAACAGGTGACGCTTCTCGCCTCGGGCGGAATCGCCATGGCTGAGCATGTGGCCAAGATCATCCTATGCGGCGTGGACGGCGTAGGGGCCGACCTTGCCCCGATGGTTGCGCTCGAGTGCAGGCTCTGCTCCGATTGTGAAGAGCAGGTCGAGTGCCCGGTCGGACTCGACCGGGTGGAAGAGGCGCCTAGCGCCCAACGTATCGTGAATCTGCTCGGATCCTGGCACTCCCAGTTGCTCGAGGTCCTGGGTGCCATGGGGTTGAGGGAAGTGCGGAGGCTGCGTGGCGAGGTAGGGCGGGCGATGTTTTTCGAGGATCTCGAACGCGAGTGTTTCTTCCCCATCTTCGGGGAACGAACCGATTTCACGCCACCCTCGGGAAAGCGAGCGATGGACGGCCGCGAGCGAGGCCCGGAAGGTTCCGACCGGGAAGTCCCTGTTCACGAGCCACCGAGGCCTCCCTCCCAGGCAGAGACCGCGGAAACGGTCGCGTCCTGCCCTTCCCGGTTCCGGAATGCCCTGGGCAAGTATACGGTCGTCTTGACAAAGGACTGCACCCATTGCGGCACGTGTGCCGAGGTCTGTCAGTTCGGGGCCCTGGAAAAGAAAGGAAGTCGAGTGTTGGCCGACAACTCCCATCTCTGCAGGGGAGCCGCCGTTTGCCGGTCGAAGGGGTCTTTCTGTGGGGATCACTGCCCGGAAAAGGCCGTGCGCGTCGGACTCAATCCCCTGTGGGAGACCTTCGGGGATCATCGATGGACGCCGGATCTCGTCGTCAGCACGTGGATGCAGGCGGAGACAGGCGTACCGCCCGTTGACTCGGGGATGGAGTACAAGGTCGGGGCATCGGGTGGCGGCTTCGACCGGATGGACTTCGTGTTTCCGGAAAGTTCGCCGGATCCATCGCTGCGCGCAGAGGATATCGACTTGGGCATACCGCTCAACCGGACAGGGGACGGTCGACCGGAGGTCGACATCGGGTTCCCCGTGTACGGCGGGGGGATGAGCTTCGGGTCGATCAGCCTGGCCACGATGGTCTCGAGGGCGAGGGCCTACAAGGCGTTCGATTCCTTCACCTGTACGGGAGAGGGCGGTTACCCGGACGGGTTGACCCGCTATGACGATCACGTCATCACCCAAGTGGCGACCGGGCTTTTCGGGGTCACGGAGGAGACGATCAAGCGTGTTCGGATCGTGGAGTTCAAGTACGCCCAGGGCGCAAAGCCCGGCCTGGGCGGTCATCTTCTGGGAGACAAGAACACGGCGACGGTGGCACAGAGGCGGGAGGCGGTCGAGGGGACCGCCCTGTTCTCTCCGTTCCCGTTCCACTCGGTCTATTCGGTGGAGGACCACAAGAAACACGTTGACTGGATCAAGGTCATCAATCCCCGGGCGCTGGTCTCCGTCAAGGTCTCGACCCCGAATGACGTCGAGATGGTTGCCGTGGGGAGCTTCTATGCGGGGGCCCATATCATTCACCTGGACGGGAGTTACGGGGGTACCGGGGCGGCTCCGGACATTGCCAAGAAGAACATCGCCATGCCGATCGAGTATGCGATTCCGAAGGTGCATCGCTTCCTGGTCGATGAGGGCGTACGAGACAAGATGACGCTGATCGCATCGGGAGGATTGCGCACCGCATGGGACGTGGCCAAGGCGATCGCCCTGGGGGCCGACGGCGTGGTGATCGGCACTGCGGAGATGGTCGCCCTCGAGTGCATTCGGTGCGGGAACTGCGAGAGCGGGCGTGGATGCCCCCGCGGGATTGCCACGACCGATACGGAACTCGCCCATATGTACGGCTACGATTGGGGCGCACAACGTATCATCAATCTGTATCGCTCCTGGAGCATCCAGCTCAGAGAGATCCTGAGGCGCTTCGGAATGAAGAGCGTAAAGGAACTCGTGGGTCGGTCTGACCTGCTCCTCCATCAAGACTATCCGAAGAAATCGCTCGCAGAGAGCGAGGCAGCGTGATGGCTGCCGGAGGCAGCCAGGCGAAAGGGTCAAGGGGAAAGGCAAAAGTATACAGTAGGGTTCAGGCTCCGTGCCCGTGTGCGTGCCCGACCCCGAATTCGAGGACGAGGACGAGGACGACGACGAGGACGATTGATGGTCCTGGTGGGGGTGTGGTTGGGAGCTAATACCTAATACCTAACAGCTAATAGCAAAGGCAGAGAAGAGTTCTCTATTCTCTGCTCTAAATAGCCGAGAAAGGGCAACATCCATGGAGTTTGACAACGATCTGTTCTTCAAGCGTATCCTGGCTTCGAGAAGGGAGCTGGTTGCCTCCGCGCCTGCCGTGCCCTGCCGGAAGGCAGCCGAAGAGGGGGGTTGTGGGGTTGTGGGGTTTGCGGCCAGCGTGCCCGTGCGGGGCAGGCACATCTTCGAGCCATCGATCCAGATGCACAATCGCGGGAACGGAAAGGGTGGGGGGATCGCTGCCGCCTGTCTGATTCCGGAGCAGCTCGGGGTGGACGAGGCCACATTGCGCGACGACTACATCCTTCAGGTGGCCCTGCTCGACCCGGATGCGATCGGGGAAATCGAGAGGGAGTGCATCGAACCCTACTTGGCGGTCGACCACAAGGCGCCGGTGGCGCCTGTAGCGGGCTACGAGGAGCTGGGCCTCGAGACGAAGCCCCCTGACATCGTCCGGTATTTTGTGCGGGTAAGGCCCGACGTGCTCGAAGGGTTTGCGGAGAGTCACGGCCTCGCGGGAGCGCCGGAGCGGGCCGTGGAGGATGAGTTCATTTACAGGAACAGCGTGAAGCTCAACGACAGGTTCTACGCTTCCCTCGGTGAAAAACGTGCCTTTGTCCTTTCCCATGCCCGCAACCTGATGATCTTCAAGATCGTGGGGTATGCGGAGCAGGTGGTGCAGTACTACGGCCTCGAGAACCTGGAGGCCAAAATCTGGATCGCACATCAGCGCTACCCGACCAAGGGAAGGGTCTGGCACCCTGCGGGAGCCCATCCCTTCATCGGGCTGAACGACGCCCTCGTTCACAACGGTGATTTCGCCAACTATTACAGTGTCAGCGAATACCTGCGGCAGCACAACATCGCTCCCCAGTTCCTGACCGATACCGAGGTGGCGGCGTTGCTCTTCGACCTCTGGTCGCGCATCTACGGGTATCCGCTCGAGGTTGTGATCGAGGCCCTGGCCCCGACGATGGAGCTGGATTTCGATCAACTCCCGGACGAGAAGAAGAAGGCATACCGGGCGATACAGGCGCTCCACATGCACGGCTCGCCGGACGGCCCCTGGTTCTTCATCATCGCCAGGAGCGAAGCGGAGCACGATCGCTTCCGACTCCTGGGGATCACCGACACCTCGATGCTCAGGCCCCAGGTGTTCGCGATTCAAGAGGGGGACGTCTCGATCGGGTTGGTTGCCTCCGAGAAACAGGCCATCGATGCAACCCTCCACTCCCTTGCCGAGGAGGACAGCCGGTTCCGGCTCGTAGCCGACCGCTATTGGAACGCACGCGGCGGGAGCCACACGGACGGCGGGGCCTTTGTTTTCACGGTTCAGGGAACGAACGGTTCGTCGACTCTCACCTGTACGGACAAGTTTGGGAAGGTGATCAAGAGCCCGCCCGGGGACTGGCGAGTCGATCTTACGTCCCCGCCCACGGAACCCGATGACGCGAATGCCTTCACCGGGAAGGTGAGGAGTGCGTCCGGTGCAGAGGAGGTCTTCAAGGAAATTTCCGGAGCTTTCGCTGCATGGAACGCCGACAACGTGCGCTGGTTGATCGAGGAGGTCAGGGATGTTGCCGGCCGGGATGACGAAGGCCGTTCCTTTGCCCTCGAGCTTCTTACTCTGCTGATCGATCGCCGGTACGATTGTGGTGCCATGCGGGCCAGTATGGTCCAGCAGATGTTGAACCAGGCGATCAACGGACTCCTCGACGGCGTTCCGGCCATCACGGACGAAAGGCCGAGTCGTTTCAAGAGAATCGACTGGCAAACGCGTGAAGCCCTGTGCCCTCCCAGGAGCGGGGAGGCCACGCTCGTAATCTATGCCCTCGGCTTTCCTCCTGAGGGAGACGAGTGCGATGCAAGGCTGATGGTGAAGGCTTACGAGGCAGGATGGAGGCAGTTTGTCGTCTATGGCCTCAAAGGCCAGAGGTTCCATGGATGCGGGCTGGGGTCTGAAACCGAAGGCGTTCGTCTGGACGTGTACGGAAGTTCCGGCGATTACCTGGCGTCCGGCATAGACGGCATGGAGATCCGGGTGCACGGAAACGGCCAGGATCAACTCGGCCAGATCATGAAGCGGGGGCGCCTCGTGATTTTCGGGGATGTGGGACAGACCTTTCTTTACGGAGCAAAAGGTGGAGAGGTCTACGTCATGGGCAATGCGGCCGGTCGGCCCCTGATCAACGCGGTCGGGAAGCCGAGGGTCGTCATCAACGGCACCTGTCTCGACTTCCTTGCAGAGTCCTTCATGGCCGGGAATCCTCTGAACGGCGGCGGCTTCGCAGTGCTGAACGGAATGGCCTTTGACGATCGAGGCAATGTGGTGGAACAAGGGTCGCCCTATCCTGGTTCGAATCTCTTCTCCCTGGCTTCCGGCGGGGCCATCTATGTCCGGGACCCGCACCGGAAGGTGAGCCCGGATCAGCTCAACAACGGAGAGATCGTGGAGATGACCCGAGCTGACTGGACCCTGATTCTTCCCTACCTGAGAGAGAACGAGCGGCTCTTCGGCATCTCGATCGAAGAAGACCTCCTCAAGGTCGGCTCTGAGCACTGGCCGCCCGAAAAGGTGTACCGCAGGGTGCAGCCTGCGGGCGAGGAGATCGAAACCGGCCTGGAAGAATAGGGCCTGGGAGACAAGAAATTTGGCTGCCGTACGTGCGGCCATTCCTGAGTTGGATCGGTTGAAGTGAACGACGCTTGACAAATCCGGTACTACTAGGTACTTCTGATCATAGCAGGATGTGAGTGAGCAGAGGGGCACAAAGGGGTGCTCCTCCCAGCAGGGGAAAAGCCCCCTGCGAAAGATTTGCCGTATTCGAGAAGACAAAGGTGTCTGCCGAGTCGGGGCGGGCACCTTTTTTTATGGCCCCTTCCCATTGAGAAAAAACTCTTTTGTTTTAGGTACTTAGGATGCCTTAATCCAGTGCCGTATTCAGTTTGTTTCGCCTAAAGGATGGGCGGAACCGAGGAACCCACACCCAAATGGAGGAATGCGATGAACCTGCACAGACCGAACGCCAATGAAGCCCTCATGACCGCCAACCGCTCGCGCCACGTGGCACCCCAGTCGGGCATTTGTACGCGTTGCATCGACGGGTGCCGCGGAAACTGTGATATGTTCAATGCCACTTTCCGTGGCAGGGAATTGCTCTATCCCGGGCCCTACGGTGAAACCACCTCAGGGGCGGACAAGGACTACCCGATCGACTACTCTCACCTCAACATTATGGGGTATGCCCTTGGAGCAGAGGGAACGCAGGCGGATCCGGATCATGCCACCTTCCCGACGGTCAGTACGGAGACCGAATACGGCGTCCAGAACAAGGTGAAGATGAAGGTCCCGATCTTTACCGGTGCCCTGGGCAGTACGGACATCGCCCGGAAGAACTGGGAGCACTTCGCGATGGGAGCCGCCATCTCCGGGATCAGCCTGGTCTGCGGGGAGAATGTCTGCGGGATCGACCCGGAGCTCGAGCTGGACAGCAAGGGGAAGATCGTCGAGGCCCCGAACATGCGCTTGCGCGTCGAGCAGTACAGGCGCTACCACGAAGGCTACGGCGATATCCTGGTGCAGATGAACGTGGAGGACACGAAATTCGGCGTTGCCGAGTACGTGATCGGCAAGCTGGGCGTCGAGTGCGTGGAGTTGAAGTGGGGGCAGGGCGCCAAGTGCATCGGCGGCGAGATCAAGGTGGATACCCTGGAAAGGGCCATCGAGCTGAAGAAGAGGGGCTACATCGTCACGCCCGATCCTGAGGACCCTGCCACGCAGGCCGCTTTCAAGGACGGGGCCATCAAGCAGTTCGAGCGGCATTCCCGTCTCGGCTTCGTGGACCAGGAAGGCTTCATGAAAGAGGTGGAGAGGCTCCGAAGCCTCGGCGCCAAGCGCGTGACCCTGAAGACGGGCGCCTACCCGATGCGGGAGCTGGCCATGGCGATCAAGTGGTCCTCTGCCGCGAAGATCGACCTGTTGACGATCGACGGAGCCCCAGGCGGAACGGGCATGAGCCCCTGGCGGATGATGTGTGAGTGGGGGATCCCTTCCATCTACCTGCACTCCATGTCCGTTGAGCTGAGCGACAGGCTGGCCAAGAGAGGGGAGTGGGTGCCCGATCTTGCCTTCGCAGGAGGCTTCTCCTCCGAGGACCACGTCTTCAAGAGCATCGCCCTGGGCGCTCCCTACGTGAAGGCCGTTTGTATGGGCAGGGGCTTGATGATTCCCGGCATGGTCGGCAAGAATATCGATCGCTGGTTGAAGGGTGAGGACGGCGGGCTGCCGAAATCGGTGTCCAGGCACGGGGCCACCAAAGAGGAGATCTTCGTCTGCTTCGAAGAGATCAAGGCCAAGTACGGTGCCGACGCCGACACGATGCCCCTCGGTGCGATCGGCATCTACAGTGCTACGGAGAAGATTCGCGTGGGCCTGCAGCAGCTGATGGCCGGTGCCAGGAAGTGGAAGACAGGCCTGATCGGCAGGGTTGATCTTGCCTCCTTGACAGAGGAATGCACAAAGGTGACGGGCATCCCTTATGTCATGGACGCCTACAGGGAGGACGCCCTCCGCATCATAGATGGATAGACACCAGCCACACATGTCAATGAGCAAAAAAGCGGCCGCCCAAGAGGACGGCCGCTTTTTTGCGGGCCTTTGTCCGATGTGCCGCCAGGTGTTATGCTAGTATAACATGCGCCTGGCCCCGCGCCCGAATTCGAGGACGAGGACGAGGACGATCGAC
>JAUWSZ010000023.1 GCA_030609865.1 bacterium
GGGGAAATCAATGCAGCCGATGATCTGAGACGAGTGATCCTGCGGCAGACCCCCGAGGGCCAGCAGATAACGGTAAACCATGTGGCCCGGGTGAACGAGACCTTTGGCAGCGATATCGGAACCATCTCACGCATGGACGGCCGCCCGTCCATAACTCTCTCTATTTCGAAGAAGCAGGCAGGGAATTCTCTGAAGATCATCGAGGCACTCAAAAGGGTCGTCAAGGAGACCAGCGACAGACTGCATGGCGAGGTGAATCTTGGCGGAACGAGGGAAGAGCCGTTTCAGAAAGAACCGGCCGGATCGGGTTCGTCCGCATTTTCTGCTTCGGAGATGCCAGGATCCGCGGAGAGCGGCAACGGCCACTTCTTGAAATTCACTTCCACGCACGACAGTTCGATTGATATCGAGAATATTCTGGGCACCCTTGAGAACAATGCCATGGTGGGTCTCGGCCTGGTGCTGGTATTGCTCTATTTCTTCCTCGGGTTGCGTTATGCCTTCATGGCAGCGCTGGGCATGACCATCTCCTTCCTGGGGACGTTTATCTTCATGTCCTACATCGGCGAATCATTGAATGGAAACTCCTTGTTCGGCCTGGTGCTGGTCATGGGAATTGTCGTGGACGATGCCATCATTATCATGGAAAACTGCTACCGGTACCTGCAAATGGGGTTCACCCCAAAGGAAGCAGCCGTACGGGGCACGGATGAGGTCGTGCCACCGGTATTGTCCGCGATCCTGACCACGATTTCGGCCTTTCTGCCCCTGATGTTGTTGCCGGGCATCATCGGGAAGTTCATGAGAATCATTCCCATGGTGGTCTCCATGGCCCTTTTTGCTTCCCTGGTAGAGTCCTTCATCATTTTGCCCACTCATATAGCGGAATGGTGGGGATCATGGTCCTGGGAGCGAAGTTCACCGTGGTCACCATGTACGGAATTGTGGCCCTGGCGGGCATTGCGGTGAATGACGCGATTGTCTTGATCACCTTTATCAACAACGCCCGGAACAGGGGGGCGAGCAGGTATGCTTCGGTAGTGGAGGCAGGCATGCTCAGGTTGAGGCCGATCATCCTGACGAGCGTCACCACGATCGGCGGTCTTCTGCCGATGGCGCTGGGGTTGGGCGGACACTCGGAGAGCTGGGCGCCTCTGGCCAATACGATCATCTGGGGGATGATGTTCGCCACGATTCTTACACTGCTGATCATCCCCGCTGTGTATACCATCATCGTTGATGACATCGCCACACCGACGTATCGGAGGGTTCGCTCCGTACTGCATCTCCCGGAGGTAGATCAACACCAGGAATGAGTGGCTGTCATTGAAAAGGTTAAACCACCGGCTCTGCCGTTTCCAGCGAGAATTGTTCTCATTTCTGATTGCGGCGTGCATTTCAACAAAAAAATTCCCATAAGGGGTCAAACCTACACGGGCTGTTCTCCAAATGGGATCCCGCCGAAATGCGTTATTGACATCTTTATGAACATGTGATACATTTTTATGTATGAAGCGAACCACATTGACGATAGATGACGATCTGTTCGTGCAATTGAAGAAGCGAGCAGCGAGTCAGGGTAAGTCCATGGGATCGTTGGTCAACGATTTACTCCGGCAGGCCATCTCGCTTCAATCCCGGCCACGGCCCTTTCTGCTGGAATTGGAGGGGTGGGACGCCGCACTGCAGCCCAGCGTGGATATCCTGGACCGCGACAAGCTCTTCGACCTCATGAACGGCAGATGATCCATGCAGGCAATCGACACGAACATTCTTGTCTTCGCCGAGATTCGATCGAGCGCACACCACGCGGTTGCCCGCAAGATTCTCGCCGACCTGGCTGAGGGCGCGATTCCGTGGGCAATTCCCTGGCCATGCGTCTATGAGTTCCTCCGTGTCGTCACCCACCCAAGAGTGTACCATCCCCCCCTCCCGATGAAGGCGGCGCTGCAGGACTTGCTCCGTATTTTGGATTCACCGACGCTGATACTTCTGCGCGAGACGGCGAACCATCCGGAGGTCATGATGTCGGTCATCCAAGAGGCAGGGGTATCGGGCAACCTTGTCCACGATGCTCACATCGCGGCGCTGTGTATCGAACACGGGATCAGCGAAATTGTCACGGGAGATCGGGATTTCTCCCGCTTCCCTTCGTTATCCGTAAAGAATCCTTTTCTGCACGTGTAGTCATCTTTCGCGATTCACAATCGTCTTCAAAACCTTGCAGGGGTCGTTGCCCTGATTCTCGATGGAATACCTTCCAAGCCCGGCGGGTACGATGGCGGTTTCTGAGTAATCGAGACGGAAATTTCTGTCCGGGAAGGCCTGCGATTGGATAAGAACACCTTCTCCCTCGACCAGGCTCAGGACGTGCGGCGCCCCTTTTGTGTCGTCTTCTACGCTGGTAGCGAATTCAAAGCGATGTACCTCGAACACCAGTTCATCGAGCTTGCCGAGGAGAACCTCGGCCCAATCCCTGCCCCTTCGGATACATCTCGGTTTCTGTATCAGGCGCTTCTCGACCCAGGAAGTGGTCCGGTCCGGATACTTGTGGAGCATTCGAAAGGCATGCCCCGCGTGGATCTCCCTGAGTTTCCCGTTCAGGTCCGGTCTCAAATAGTCGTAGAAATGAAAGGTGTATCTGTCCGTGGTAGCGCTCAGCTCCAGGACCACGCATCCTTTTCCCGAGGCGTGGACGGTGCCTGCCGGAATCAGGAAGAGATCTCCCTGTTTGACGGGAAATACGTTCACATACTTGCGGTGGTCAAAAGGAATCCCCTGCTTCTCGGCCTTGTCGACGGCCAGCTGAAACTCGCCGATGTCGATTCCCTCTTTGATGCCCAGGTGGACGCAGGCATCGGGTGTAGCCGCCATGATATAGTAGCTCTCGTCCTGGTGGAGGGGTTCTCTAAAAGCCTTCCTTATATAAGCGGAATCCGGATGAATCTGAATCGCCATGTCCCCGCCCTTCCAGCAATCGTCGTAATTGACACGTATGGGCCAACCACCCTTGAACCTTCGGTTGAGCCGCCGGCCCATGATCTTGTCGGGTTGCTTGTCGAGGATGACAGGGAAGGGGATTTCAACAAAGGTATTGCCCACGGGGATCTTGACGCTCATATGATAGGCCATCAGCTCGTAGGCCCATGCGCAATTCACCATCTCCTTGGGCAGTTTTCGGACCTTCTTCAGCCACTGCCCTCCCCAAACACCTTCATCATGGAAGGCCTTGAGCTGAAAGGGCCGCTCGACAAGGTTGGCAATCATCTCGTCCAGTGTTTTGCGGTCGACGAGTTTGGGTTGCCCGGACAGATTGTCGTCAATATAGTGGTCGATCCGCTTCAGAAGAGACTTCTTTTCCTTATCCAGGAGAGGAAAGTCTACGTAGTGGAACCTCTTCCCCGCCAGGTAAGCAGGCCGGCCTTTACCGGAACCGCCTTTCGCTCTTGCTCCGAGAGGAACGAGAAGGCCTCGTGAGGAGCGTTTGGTGATCTCTTCGCGCGTGATATCGCTGTAGAGGACGATGTCATAGTGCTTTCTGAGGGGGTTGCATGCGGCACCCGATCCGAAGCACAGGACTGCTCTGGGTGATCTCGTCCTTTTTTCTTTGTCGTTCTGAAGACTTTTTCGGAGGGCGGCTATCCGCTTCTCGTCCAGCAGATCCAGGAGGCTGCCATCGAAAATGCGCCCGAAGGTTCTCTCTTTCGTCATAGAGGGCCGGATCATCTCTTCAATGGTATTGGCCGGTTTGTAGAATTTGGAGAAATCGATGGTTCTTACGCGGAAGCCGTCGTTTTCGAGTCTTTTCTTGATTGGCGGGATCCTGCCTGGCCAGTCAACGCCGGCGTACCCATCTACCGCGAGGAGGATTGTCCTTCCTTTTTCGAGAAAGGCCTTCCGGGCCAGTTGACTTATGTGCCGGTTGACATTTCTCGTGCCGACGATCAGGGAGTTTTCCCACTTCTGTCCCAATATCTCGTCCTGCGGGACGATTAACGAAGCGCCCCATATTCCGATTCTGCCCTGCATTTTCCGCATCGTTTCCAATCGATCGATCTCAACGATGTGTACCCTTCCCGCGTAGCCTGCCTCCTTCAGTGCCTCCCGGGCAGCGGGCAGAATCACCTGCTTGCCTGTCGGTTTGGTCAGCAGCCCGGCAACGAGAAAAACGCGCGTACCTTTCACGGAGCGCCAATCGTCTCTGTCCCATTCCAGAACCTTCTTCTTTCCCCGCCCTGTATGCAATCGAATGATCAGCCTTGCCAGATCCCTGCCGACCTGAACAAGGATTTCTTTTGCCTGTTTTTTCGCTTCCTTGTCTCCTGAACCGTAGGCCTTGGCGACGGATTTGCCGGAGATTTTGTCGAGCTGGGGGTCCAGTGTTCTGTTCGGATCCTTGGCCCATGCTTCAACCCCATCCGTGAATCTCAGGAAAAGAGGCTTTCCTTTTTTCAGGTTCCGTCTCTCCCGCAATTCGGCGATTCTTCCGATTCCGTAGCCGCCGATCAGGGCCTCGGCAGATTTTCCGTCTCGAATCAATATGTCAAAGAAGGCCTGGGAGCCGGGCGCCGGCTCAACCCGCTTGTCCTCGAGCACAAGGACTTTGCCGGCGCCAAACCCGGTGCCGGGGCCAAAGTAAACGACTTTGCCTCCGGTTTCCCCCACAGTCTTCGCCCATTTCTTGGCAAAATCAGGGGAATGAACAAAGGCGTAAGCCGAGGCAATTGCCTGGACCACGCCGTCATTGTTGATGTAGACCTTCCACGCTTCTCCCAGCAGCCTTTCCAACACCTTGGCCGGCATGATCTTTGCCAGACCTGGAATGTTCGGAACGGTTTTGGGATCCACGCTGTTGTCTTCCAAATAGAGGCCAGGGGCGCCGATGCCCACCAGACGGAGCACAGTCCATCCGCGTTTCTCCACTTCACTGGTTCTCTTCCTGATCAACCCCGCTACACGTCTCAGGGTCCGGTTGGCGTCCGTCCGGCCTTTGACTTTCACGACCTCTGTCGGAGGGTATTCGCGGGCAATTTCTCGGCGGTCATCCGTGTCGACGAAGGCAAAAGCGATCTTGGTTCCACCGAGGTCCACGGCCGGAAAAACGGTTCGTTTGCATGCCGGAATTGTTCTCATCATTTTGCGATCCTCAAACGGGCTCGTATTCTTTCGGCACGATGCTCACCGTAACGATCTCTTTCGGTTCGACCTTCAAGGCGATACTGCCATCCTTGCGTACGGAGATTTGTTTCTTCTTTTCTTCGTTAAGATCGGCAAGCCACGCCCGGCGTATTCCAGGGAGAATCTCCAGGATTCCCTCTAACGGTTTCGCAGTAGTGTTGAAAAGGCGAATGATGATGTTGTCTTCGCTATATGCCTTCTTGATGGCACTCACCAGAAGGCGTTCCGGCCGAATGCGTACGAAACCTAAGCCGGCCGGCAGTTCCCCTCTCTGCCACGGGACTCTCAATGACTTGATCGGGATGTTGTACCGGTTTTCCTCCGGATAGATCGCTGTCGATGGCCAGGGACGGGCCAAGGGCAAAATTGCGTACTTGAATTTGTGCTCTCCCATGCATTGAGCGTCGGGAACGGCCAGCTTCGGGCCGGCGAGGCTCTTGCGGGTTGTCAGATCATCCTGGGAAAGCCACCCCACGCAACGGAGAAGCGTGAGGGCGATGGCGCCATCGGTTTTTGCCTCATATTCCGGCAGTCCCTTGTTCAGGATGATCAACCCCTTTTCGCCGTCGTTGAGGCCCACGAAATTGCGTTGAAACTGCGTGGGGGAAGCACGTCTTTCTCTTGGCAGTTCCCCCACACTTGTGTGGTGCGCAATATCTCTCTTCCTGCTTTCAGGGTAATCGATGGGGTCCTTTACCCGTCTCTTGACGACATCCCCCTGGGTCTGTACGAAGACGAAATCACTTTTCACGCCGGGAAAGAGGGCCCTCAGGCGGTGATCCTTCGCGCGGTTATCGATGTGGGTGGTTATGTGAACCCGTGGGGAATCTTTTGTGAGGGTGAAACGAATGCGGATAGGGAGCCTGACCCGTTTCTTCTTCCTGGCTTTTCGGTCCGAGGTCAAACCCTCGGGGAGGAGCAGTTCGGTATTCACTTCGTACGAGGCCAGCAAGGGGCCGTTCTCTTTGAGGGTGATCCTTCCCCTCGCCCCTCTGGTGGTGATCGGCTTGTCCCCCTTCAGGGGGTCGTAATTGTAGGTGTCTCCGTGGTCCGCCGTATCTTCGATCAGGTTCTGACTCTTGAAGACGGCTCCGTTCCGCTTGTCGAGAATCGTCAAGGTCCCGTTCGTGTGGACCTTTACTCGCAATCGTTCGTTTTCGAGGACGTGCTTCTTTTCGTCGGCGATCCGACCGGACCCCGGCAGGTCCTGTTCGGCGACAGCGAGCAGAGAGAAAGCCTTGTATCCAAAGGGGGGAATTGCCTCGCAGCAGACAGCGATCTGACAACCCTCTTCATCGTTCTTCAAGGCTTGAACAGGGATGGCTTTCCCTTGATCATCCCGGAGCACCCAACCCCCTTTTCTTCCTTTCGCGATTCTTTCCTGGTCCAACTGCCAGTCGGCATCGTCCTGGGTCGGGGTTTCAGGGTCAATTCTTACTTTCACGACCTCCGTTCGCTCCAGATCGGAGGGGTTGAACAGCACCAGGGCGCTTTCCCCCTCTCCGATGAGCTTTCTCGTGTCTATCCTTGACGCGATGTTCTGAAGACTGTTGTCCGTAATATCTCTTGCCAGTTCAATGGCGTTGTTGTATCTGACCTCCCCCTCCCGATGAACCTCGTCGATTGCGCAGGCATTGCAGTGGTGGAAGTGCTGCCTCATCAGATATTCCCACGCCCTTTCGATCAAGCCGGACGGGTAGTCATCCCCCAGCAACCAGGCGAAGGCGGCAAAGGGTTCTGCAAACTTCTCGATCGCCAGTTCCGCTTTCTTGTTCTTCTGTTTCAGGTACATTCTGGCGGACAGTTGTCCGCTCATGGTGCAGGCCCACTTGTTCCCGGTCAGTTCGCCGTGGAGGACCTGAAGACGGGGTTCCTCGCTTTCGACAGTTCGGAAGAACTCCTGCAACCGAACTTGGCGAACCTTATAGTTCGGCCCGATAAGGGCATCGACCTTTCGAATGGTTTGATTCACGCCGGATTGGGCTTCGAACTGGTCGTTTCCCTGCGTTATCAGAAGGCGCTTGGTGACGGCGAAGGTCTTGAGAAAGTCTGCTTCCTGCTTGATGACCTTCGTGGCATCGCGAGGGTCTTCGGGCAGTTCCCACACCTGCGCGTACGTTCTCGAAGGATAGTATTTGATCAGGGCGCTCTTGTCGGCGCCCTTCCACAGGGTGAGATCCTTGAGGGGTTGTTCCGGAGGGTATCCACGCCAGGTATAAGCCCATTTCAGGCCTGTCCCCTTGACGATCTGGGGAATCTGTGAATGGTATTGGAATGCATCCGCATTGTAGAAGACAAGACTGGGAGCGCCGAACTTCTTCGAAAACCGTATGCCTCTGTTGATGTTGCGGATGAGCGACTCGTTGCTGATCAGGCACGTCTCCGGCGAGGTCCAACAAGGGCCTATGTCGAGTTGCCTTCTCTTGACGAACTTACTGATTCTTCGTGCTGCCCGTCCAGCCGTATCCGCGTTGTCCAGGGCGTCTCGTTCCCTGAGGATGTCGAGATAATCCATGATGGGCATGACCTGGCCATCAAAATGGAACTTGAACGTTGGGTCCTGGTCTAGAGTGTCGAGCAGATGGTCGAGAAGATGAACGAGCTGCATCTTGAAGCCTTCATGAACCTCGTACCACTCGAAATCCCAATGGGTATGCGAAAGAATGTGGACGTGGAAAACGTCTTCAGCCGCTTCAGTTGGATTGATCGAACGCCTCTTCTTCTTTCTTGTCACGATCCTTGGGCCCCATTCGTAGTCATGTTTTCACTGTAGCTTCCCTTAATCGCATATACAGGCAATTCACCCAGAAGCGAACTTGACAGCTGTCACGTGACGCGTTACAAGGTTGAGATCACCGATTACCATTGAGGAGGGTCACAATGGCCATTGCAAACACAATCAGACGGAAAATACCTCCGACACATCCGGGGGAAATGCTCCGGGAAGACTTCGTGCCTGACTACAGATTGTCTGCAACATCACTTGCATCGGCATTGGGTGTATCCCGCCAAACGGTCAATGAGCTACTTAGAGAACGACGCTCTATCACGCCTGTCATGGCATTGCGTCTGTCCCGCCTGTTTGGCAACTCACCTCAGTTCTGGCTGAATGCTCAACATTCTAGGGACCTTTGGGAATCTGAGCAGAGATATCAGAAAGAACTCGCTCGGATTGATCCACTGACTGCGGCGTAATCTACCGCGCATAGAAGCCCCAGATTCCTTCTGGTTTTTTTTATTTCTATGAACTTTTACTTATACGGAAAGATTTCTCTGTGATGGCCTGTCCGTGACGCAGCTTTTCACAGTAGGCCTTTCCTGTCAATGAAGACAAGGGAATTGCAAACAACCGGATTCCCGCATACTCTGGAATGAATTCCGATCTTCTAGAGTATGAGTGAAAGGCAAGTGGAACAGAAGGTGAGATTGGGTATCAGCAGTTGCCTGCTGGGCCACAAGGTCCGCTACGACGGGGGCCACAAGCTGGACCGGTACCTGGCGAACACGCTGGGCGAGTACGCCGAGTTCGTGCCGGTCTGCCCGGAGGTGGAGTGCGGCTTCCCGATTCCGCGAGAGTGCCTGCGCCTGGTGGGAGATCCGGAATCCCCCCGGCTGGTCACGACGCAAACCGAGCAGGATTTCACGGATCGAATGACAAGCTGGGCAAGCCGCAGAGTGGCCGAGATGAAGGAAGAGAGCCTGTGCGGCTACATCTTCAAGAGCGGGTCCCCGAACTGCGGCATGCAGGGGGTGAAGATCTACGATGCGAACGGGGTTCCCTCCAACCGGGGTGTGGGCATGTTCGCCATGGCCTTCATGAAGCAGTTTCCCCTGCTGCCCGTCGAAGAGGAGAGCCGCCTTCACGATCCGAGGCTTCGGGAGAACTTCATCGAGCGTGTCTTCGCCTTTCAGCGGTAGCGGCGGCTTTTGGAGAAAAGGAAATCCCGCGGCAATCTCGTGGACTTGAAGTTGAGACACACCGCTTGAGGCTTGGAAGGGTTCAATTCTGGGGAAAAAGAAGCGGTCGTGGGGAGTCAGTTTCTCCTGGGGCGCTGAAACGGGGTGCGAGGCGCCAGCTTCTCCCGGTGGATAATCAGGCCGTGGCTCAGATCATAGGGAGAGACCCCAACCGTCACCCGGTCGCCCAGGATCACCCGTATGTGGAACTTCCGCATCCGGCCCGAGAGTTTTGCGGAAATCTGCTGCCCGGAATCGAGTTTCACGATGAAATTCCCACCGGCCTTTACGTCCGTTACAACCCCCTCTGTCTGTGCAAGATCATCGCGAGCCAATCCGTCCCTCCATGATTGCAAGATTGCGCTTGCAGGTGTCGTCTTCCGCCGGGCAAATCGCCTGGAAGAATCGCGGAACCCGCTTCCCGTACGATCAACTTATGAACTAAGGCCTATCTATAAGGCGGGGCAAGTGCCTTACAGCTTCACTACCTCGCCGGCTGCCGGCCCTTTCTGTCCCTGGGTAACAACATACTCAACGCGGTCGCCTTCGTTGAGCGTCTTGAACCCCTCCCCGATGATAGCGGAATGATGAACGAAAATATCACCGTCTCCCGATTCACGGGAGATGAATCCGTAACCTTTTCGCTCATCGAACCACTTGACCACACCCGTTTCTTTTTCCATTCTTCGAGAACCTCCTTTGTTCGCGGAGCGCGTGCCTCGTGCGACCCCGCTTACCCGTGAGACAAAAAAAACCGCCCGAACGTGGAAATCTGAGCGGTGGACCCCCGTCTTCCAGAACAAAAATTACACCAGCCTTATATAAACGTTATCAGCCTGCGGCTGTCCTTGTCAATACCCGAGAATAAAAAGATTTTTCAGGGCCGAACATACCCGTTTTTCAAGAGGTTAGCATCCGCGGTCCCTTTCCCCCGGGGTCCGAGCCTCTCACCAGCCCGTCATGCCGGCAGAGGTAGGGCGGACAGGGGGAGCCGCACGGTGAACTGGCTCCCTTCTCCCAACCGGCTGTCCACCTCGATGCGCCCGTTGTTCGCCTCGATGAACTTCTTTGCAATGGCAAGCCCAAGGCCGACCCCCCTCCGGCCGGTCTTGGTCGTGTAGAAGGGCTCGAAGATTCGATCGAATTCAACTCGCTCCATGCCGGTTCCGGTGTCCCGGATGTCGACCTGGAGCCATTCGAACCCATACCGGGAGACCGTTACCGAGAGCCTTCCACTGCCGTCCATCGAGTCGATTCCGTTCCGGACCAGGTTTGAAAAGGCCTTGATGAGCTGGTCCGCATCCCCGTCCACCCAGAGTTCCTCCTCGCAGAAGTCCCTCTCCACCCGGATCCCGGGCCGGGCCGGCATGGCCTTCAGGATCAGGTTGACCGAATGGTCCACGATGTCCTGAATCCGCAGTGTGGCGACCCGACGCCGCTCCTCCCTGCCGAGGGCCAGGATCTCTTTGACGAATCGTGCAATCTTTTCCGTTTGCGCCCGGATCTCTTTCTTTGTGTCCTCAGAGGTCTCCACGCGATGGAGCAGGCCCTCGATCACCTGAAGGGGCGTCCGGATTTCGTGGGCCAGTTCCGTGGACAACCTTCCCAGGTTGGCGAACCTCTCCAGCCGGCTGAGAACCTCCCCCAGCTTGTTCGTAAGAATCGCCGCGGCAAGGATGATCAGACTGGTGCTCGACCAGAAGAAGATGTCCATGCCGGTGCTGGGCGGAATCCGGAAGATGTTGTACCGGGGAATCACCCCATGATGCTCGAGATAACAGAGAAGGCTGAAGGCCAGGATCACGTACGCGGCGAACAGGACCCGCCCCCTCTTCGAGAGGAACAGGCTCGAACAGGCAATTAGAAGAAGATAGGCGGCCGCCCAGATCATCGAGTAGATCCCGCCGAAGTAGTGGAGCGCGATGGTCATGGCAACGACGTCGATCCAAAGGTTCACGGAATTGTAGCGGAAAACCGATTCCGGCCTCCTGGCCCGGACCAGGAAATACGATGCCCACACGGCGAGCTCGATTGCAAACGTGAAGATGATGGGCCGGGCCTCGACACCGAGGAGCTGAAAATAGTGGAAGAACAGGAGGAGGGATAGGCAGGTCAACCCCAGAATGATCTTGGCCTTGAAGAAATAGTCAATCAGCGTACTCAGGAAATCCTGATTCAAGTCCCGATTGATCATTGGCGGCTCCACCGGGGAGCGGTGTGAGAACAGAATCCCTCCTGTTTTTATAATCTCTGCGGGGGCTTCTCGCAAGGACTATTTCCGCGGGGAAACCCAGGAGCCGCAAATCGGCGCCATTCCGCAGCGGGGGCACCTGTCTCCACCGGGAAACAGGCACACAACCCGGTGTGTCCGATCGTCTACACTTCTCGCCCCTTTTCGCGGTGCGGAGCAGTGCCCGGCCCCTGCCTTGTCGACAAATCCCCTGCAAACATCCTGCTGCAAATTTCTTTCCACATCCTGGCACGCAATTTGATTCCCCTTTTCCGCAGTATTCGTTCCTTCCGCCAACCCGGGGGCAGGCCAGACAGCCTCCCCCATCAAGAGAGACCCACAAAAGGAGATTCCCCTATGATGGAGATCCTTGCCCGCTTCATACTGGCCAGGCGGTATTACATCCTCGTGGGTGTCGGGGTAATTACGCTTTTCCTGGGATTCTTCTCGTTCCGGATCCAGCTCAACCAGAACCCCGAAGACCTCATCTTTCAGAACGACCCGGAATACCCCCTGTTGAAAGCCTTCTTCGAGGAATTCGGATATGACGAAATTCTGGTAGGCGCCTACTCGGCTGACGA
>JAUWSZ010000002.1 GCA_030609865.1 bacterium
AATGTCTGCCAGGGCCCCGACACCGGCCTCCAAGTCTTCCGCAAGATCCTTCAACGCCGGGATCCCCTTGACCTTTGCCACAGTGTTGTTCATTTCACCCAGAAGGCTCATGAAGAACGCACCCTTCTTCATGCCGAGCTTGCGGCCCACCAGGTCCATGGCCTGAATCCCGTTCGCACCTTCGTACAGGGAGGCGATCTTCTCGTCCCGCATGAACTGCTCCACAGGATACTCGGAGCAGTAGCCATAACCGCCGTACACCTGGATCGCCAGCTCGGTCACCCGAAAGCCGATATCCGAGCAGTAGGCCTTGAGAATCGGGGTAAGGACCTCGGTGAGGCCCAACCATTTCTCCCTGTCCTCGTCGTTTTCCGCGGTGTGAGCCAGGTCGAACAGGTACGCGCAATAGTAACCCATGGCCCGCATACTCTCCGTGTTCGACTTCATCCACAGCAACATTCGCCTGACGTCAGGATGCTGTATGATCGGGACCCTGGGGGCCTCCGGGTTCTTGAATTCCATGAGGGAAGAGCCTTGCAGCCTCTCCTTGGCATACTGGAGGGCGTGCAGGTAGGCGATCGAAGCGCTGGCAATGCCCTGGAGGCCGACACCGATCCGTGCTTCATTCATCAGCTGGAACATGATCTTCATGCCCTGCTTCTCTTCCCCGAGGAGCTCTGCGTAGCACTCGCCGTTGTCGCCGAAGTTCATCGCACACGTGGCGCTTCCGTGGATCCCCATTTTCTCTTCGACCTTTGCGATCTCGAAATCGTTCCGTCTGCCGAGACTCCCGTCTTCATTGACCAGGTACTTGGGCACGAGGAAGATAGAGATACCTTTTGTCCCCGCGGGATGCCCTTCGATGCGCGCCAGGACGGGGTGAATGATGTTGTCCACCAGATCGTGGTCCCCGGCCGTGATGAAGATCTTGCTCCCCTGAATCTTGTAGGAACCGTCCGGCTGAAGCGTGGCCTTTGTGGAGAGATTCCCCACGTCGGAGCCCGCACCCGGTTCGGTCAGGACCATGGTGCCGCCATACCGGCCGGTGATCATCTTTTCCAGATACTTCGCCTTTTGCTCCTCAGTCCCGTACACCTCAACGAGGTGCGCAGCGCCCTCGACCGTGCCCGGGTAGGCCATAAAGGAGAAATTGTGGTTGAACCACTCCATCGCAGCGGTTCGGATCGTCAGAGGAAGGCCCTGCCCCCCGACCTCAGGAGGGAAGCACATGGCGTTCCAACCGCCCTCGCAGAACAGCTTGTACACACTGTGCATGCATTCGGGAACGTAGACCTGCCCGTTCTCGAGACGGCACCCTTCCTTGTCGGACTGGACCAGGGTGGGAAAGATCTCATTCACTGCCAGCTTTTGGGCCTCGGTGAGGACCATGTCAAACATGTCCTTTGAAAAATCCGCATAAACTGGTTTCTCGCAAAGCGTCTCGACCTCCAGCATCTCATTCAGCACAAACTGCTGATCCCTTTCATCCACTAGCAAATTTGCCATCGTCATCCTCCTTTACGGGGTGCAGAAATTTCCATAATCGGACTGTACAGTATCGTACTATATGGATATCAGGGGCACACCCGCTTGTCAAGCAACACGCCCAGCTTTCCCTTGACCTGCCCTTGCACCCTCCCCTATTCTGGCCCTGTTCAACAGTCTCCGAATCGTCGGAAGCCCATTCCGAATTCGCTCGTGCCGGGAGGTGGTTCATGGACAGAGACCCAAGGCCCACGATATCATCGACCGGATCGAAGCAGGAATCCGGGAAGTCCTTCCTCGGGCCCAATGTTTCATCGAGGTTGAACAGGAAAAACAGGAGAAGCCAATCCATTAAAAGGAGCGACGACATGAGAAGGCCCAACCCACGAAACACGCGTCTGTTCTTTTTTCTGCTCGGAATCGCCTTTGTGATCCTCTTTTCCGCATGCGGCGATGACGACGAAATGAAACCGGAAAACGGGTTCGGGGAGACAGAGACACAATCGGCCGTCATCCTCCTGAATGGCCTCCAAGTCTTGAGCGTGACCGACGTTGGGGTATCGGATGACCCCATAGAAGCGCCCGTTCGGCTAGGAGCAGACAACACGATCTCCATTCGCGTGAACAATGATAACGCGGAAGTGGTGCCTCAACAGAACGGCTACCCCTGTTGGGGAACCCTCAGGTGCCTGTGGAAGAGCACGAGGTTGCAAGAAACTACCTACGAATACACCTTTTCCTCCGAAGCCGATCAGGATTTCATCTGCATGGGCACTCTCATCGTGACGTCGAACCAGGGTGCTCTCTCCTTCAAGATCGATTACGAGACCGGCTCCACGGGCCCGGTATTCTCAGGCCCCCAGCAATATCCCTTTCTTTGCAGGACGGAAGACTCGGACCTTGGGCAGCCCCTGGTCGACAACGGGGATGAAAACGGTGGGGTGGGCTTCCCTGTCTACGGCGAAGACGACGAGGGAAACAAGACCGATGAGATCATCGGGTACAGCAGAGACTGCAGCACGATCACCCGTGTAGACTATTTCTACAAATCCACGGAGGATGACGGATTTCATCATCTGGACATTGCCCAAGACCTTCCGGAAGATCTGGCAGAAACCACGACCTCGGACGGCCTGACCGTAGACTACATCGTCCGTGTGGAAAGAGGTACCGTCAACCGATTCATCTACGCGATCGCCATGCTCGCCTCTCCGGACGAACAGGACGACTCCTCCTGGGATTTGACCGCCTGGAACGGAAAACTGGTCTATCAGTTCGAGGGAGGCGTGGCCATCGGCCACCAGCAAGGCAGGGGCACCGTCAGGGACGTGCTCTATGACGATGTTCTTGCTGAAGGCTATGCCGTAGCCCACTCTACGGGCACGGTGACCGGCACGCACTACAACTTGAACCTTTCCGAAGAGACGATGATGATGGTCAAGGACCAGTTCATCGAAAGATATGGCGCACCCGAATACACCGTGGGTGTTGGAGGCTCCGGGGGAGGCATCCAGCAATATGCGATCGGCCAGAGCCAGTATGTCCCTGCCCTTCGCCACCACGATCCATACCTTCTCGACGCAGGTATCCCGCAATACTCCTATTCGGACATGATCACACAAGCCATCTACGTTGGGGACTGCATGCTGCTCGAGTATTACTTCGATGTCGTTGCTCCGAATCAGGGAGACACCACCTTCGGGGGTATGCATGTGCTCGAATTGGGTAGCCTCCGATTGCCCCTCGGCTGGTTGGGCTCGGTCCTCCCAAGAACGTGGATCGAGGGAATGAGTGCGAGCGACACGATAGAGCACCCGGTCTGGAGTCAACTCGGAGACTACGTGGGAAGCACGGAGTGCATCAATGGATGGCTCGGACTCACGCCCATGGTCATGAATCCTCTATGGACAGACGTAGGCTACAGCCACCTTCCCCCAGACGTGGCAGCGGAGTTTGACGCGGTCAAATGGACCCACTGGAATGATCTGGAGAATGTCTACGGGGTGGATGAAGAAGGGTATGCCCCCTTCACATGGGACAATGTGGGGGTTCAGTACGGTCTGCAGGCCCTCAAAGACGGAAACATCACGATGGCGCAATTCCTCGATATCAACGCGAAGGTCGGCAGTTGGAAACCCTTGGATGAGATGGTTCCGGAAAGCATTCTCTTCGGAGAACCCGACCTGGATTCGTTACCCGGCATTCTGGAATTGCTGCTTGATTTCGACCCCTGGAGTATTCGCAACGCGAATCGTCAAGCGAACCCCCACGGCGTTGCTCCTCGGATCGAAGCAGACCTCGACGCAATCCATGCAGCCTACACATCAGGCCATGTCTTTATCGGAAAAATCGATATCCCACTGATCGATGCCCGCCACTACCTGGATCCCGTTCTGAACATGCACCACGCCCAGCAGTCCTTTGCGTCACGACAGAGGATGATCGACGGACAAGGGCACGCGGACAATCAGCTCATCTGGTTTGCCGAACATCCTTACGACAATACGATGATCGCTTTTGAAGTCATCGATGAATGGATGACGAACATCAAGGACAACCCTGACCTGAGTGTCGTGGAGAACAAGCCTGCAACAGCGGTGGACAAGTGTTTCGATGAAAACGGGGATCTCATCGCCGATGGGTCCGATGTGTGGGATGGGATCCTGAATGACGAACCCAAGGGGTCCTGTACCGAAGCGTTCCCTCTCTACTCGACCTCCAGGATCGTGGCCGGCGGAAACATCAAAGGGGATATCTTCAAGTGCCACCTGCAGACGCTGGATGAGGCGATCGATGCGGGTGTATACGAAGGAATCTCGTTGACGGAACACAACATCGCACGTCTCAAGGAGATCTTTCCGGGCGGGGTTTGTGATTACACACAGGGGGATGTGGGCCGGCCGGCCGGCTGGTGACGGCCCCATGCTCGAATCGCCGCGGGTGGCCCTAAACGCACTATGAAGAGACTTCCCTTCGTCTTCGTAATCCTGCTCGTTCTCTTGTCCGCCGTCCTCTAGCGGCTGACGAGGACCAGGCCGGACGCCATGTATGCGCAGATGAATACCTCAAGGGGCAAAGTGGTTTTCCGCCTCCACTACGACAAGGCCCCCATGACGGTGGCCAACTTCGTGGCCCTTGCCGAAGGATCGCATCCACTCCTGGAGATGGACAAGAAGGGAATCCCCTTCTACGACGACCTGACCTTTCACAAGGTGATCCCGGGCGCAATGGTTCAAGGCGGAGATCCAAGAGGCACGGGCAACGGCGGTCCGGGATTCAGGATTGGACGCGAGCTTCGGCCGGAACTCCGGCACGATCGCCCGGGCACCCTCTCCATGCTAAACGAAGGCGCTTTCTCTCATGGCAGCCAGTTCTTCATCACCTTGAAGGCGACGCCCCGCTACGATGACAAACACACCATTTTCGCTGAAGTCGTCGAAGGCCAATCCGTTGTGGAACAACTCGAAGAGGGAGACACGATACAGAGCGTTTCCATTGCCAGGGAGGGGAAGGATGCAGCCGCCTTCGACCTGACCTATCATCTCAAAGAACTTGAGCGAAGCGCCCGGGACGCAGAAGCGGAAGCAAGGGGATCGGCTCAAGAAAAGTCGGGTCGATTCGCAAAACCCGGGAAAAGGGCTGAACTGCCAAAGTGCACGGCCAAGAAGGACCCAGCCAGGGTGCCGGCAGAGAATCAGCCGGAAGACGAGGAGATTGCCCTGGAATACCTGCTCGTTTCCCACACGAGTGCCGTTCCTCGAATGGGCAATCCTGCCTGTGACAAATCGGAAGCGAAGAAAATTGCCGAGCATCTGGCCGGCCTTGCCCGCGAGGAGGGAGCCGATTTTGTGGAATTGGCAAAGAAGTTCAGCGATTCGCTTGACTACAGAATTCCCCTTCTGCTTCGAGACATCGAGACTTCTGAGACACTGCTGCCTTGCTTTCGTTTGAAACCGGGCCAGGTCAGCGACCCGATCGACACCCCGAAGGGCTTCATGGTGTTCAAACGAGTCGAACTCGAGCTGATAGAGGTCCGTCACATCCTGATTGCCTACCAGGGCGCCTATAAGAGCACACAAATCCGGACCCGGGAAGAGGCAAGAGAACTGGCGGAACAGATTCTCAGGAAGGTGCAGAAGGGAGAAGACTTCGCCGACTTGGCTCGAGAATACTCAGACAGCACTTCCGGCAAAGAAGGCGGACGAATCGGAGAGATTGCCAGGGGCACGACCGTGCCCGCCTTCGATCATGCCGCCTTTGCCCTGAAGGTCGACGAGATTTCGAATGTCACATTGTCGCCGAGTGGTTATCAGATCATCAAGCGTATCAAGTGACACCACAGTATTTAGTTCAACAAGTAGCTGAAGATGAAGGTGATCTGGTCACGATCCCGGAAGGCGCCGAAGCCCGCCATGTTCCCAACGATTGCGCTGTACTGGATCATGAATCGGAAGGGCTCGAAGATGGTATTCACCGAAGGCTGAAACATCCACACCCCACGTGCGTCGTAGGCCACAACCATTTGCGGAATAATGTCCCCGCCGTAGTAGTCGGTGTTCATCAGAAAGGTGAAGATGCCGTCGAGTTCCTTGGCGGCTGTGAAATTCGTCGCATCCGGGTAGAGCGCAAGAGGCACGCGCATACGCTCGTCGTAGTCCTGCACCCAGGTGCCGAAGTACTGCACGGAGACCATAAACGTTCTCTTGGGGTTCAACGGCCGGATCCAGATGTTTTTGTCGAGCCCGATCACCCACTTCAGCATATCCTTTTTCGGGATTTCGCCATTCGCGGGCAGGCCCGGTATGCCTGGAATCGGAATCGGGAGCGGAACAAGCGGGGTGTTGATGTCAGGGATGAAGACCGGCTCGTCCCAGAACCAGGCCACCTCTGTCCGGACGATCACATCCGTGCGCTGCTCCCAGAAGCTCAGCGAAGCCCCGGTGACCTGTACGTCCGGATAACTGATCTCTGTCCACGCATCGAGCGGACCCTCCCCGACCGCCAAACGCAGGGCCGGTATGTCGAGATAGCTCTGGTAATGGCCAAGGCTGACGTTGAAATTGTCCGCCAGGAGGCCCATCACCCTCACCCCCCACCGGCTGTTCGACATCACTTTGCTCGGGGTAACGACGACCGTCGGTATCGGTGCCTCCGGTTGAGGCGCCGAATAGGCGGTGCCCACGGGCGACATGGGAGCAACGCGCGCGTCCCAATTGCCGGGCACCCAGAAGCCTTCCACCGTTACTGACGAAACAGGACCTACCCTGCCGAAATTGTAGCTCCCCCGCAGCATCCACAACGGAATGCGTCGATCGTCAAGATCCTCAAAGACGCCCCCAAAGGTGTTGTCCAACGGATTGATTCCGTCCAGGAGCCGGAAGACGTCCGTCTCTCCCCAAGCCAGGCTCTGCCTCCCGATGCGGAAGAACAACGGCCCCCGGGAGAGGTCCACGTAGGCCTCCCAGAGATCGTACTCCTGTTTGAAGTTATCGATGTTCTCCTTGTCTTGGTCCCGAACATCCTGGAAGGGCTCAGGGCCGACGTTGTAGACCCCTTCGTACATGAAGCGCCCGACGAGATGGTACTTTGCCTTTATCTTCAACACCTTCAGGGGATAAAGAATATCGAGTTCTTTGGTGAGGCGTTTGAGATCATGATTGATCTCGACCAGCGCCAGGTTTCGCCACTGCACCAGGTCTCCTACGTGGATGTCTATCGGCTGGGTGAAGCCATCCGAGTCCTGGAGCCGAAACGACACCCGGCTCTGCACCTTTCCGATGACCTCCAGGGTCTTCTTCTTCGGATCCACATAGAAGGCCCCCGCGGTCCGGGCGATCCCCAAAAGAAGAAGCCCGCAGCAAAGGATGGAGAGTGTCCGCTTCCTCCGGTCCATGTCTGCCCCCCTTCTTTCCTGCTCGTCGGACGTGAGAAAGTCTGTTCTTCTCGCTTGGAATGCTACTTGCAGAATTTCTGAAACCCTGCCAGGGAGAAGTCATCTGCGTCCATCTCGGCAAAGTAATTCCAGATGTCCTCCGGCATGGGGCCCCTGAAGATCGTCGCGTGATTGACACGTTCGTCAATTATCAGCTGATCCCCTACATGGCCGAGACGAAATGCCTTGTCTCCACTCTCGAAGTACCTGGGCTGGGCGATGAAGGTCTTCCAGTATTTCCCAGCCTTGTCGAAAATCGTTTTGTAGATAGAGCCCCAAGTTTCGGTCTGCACCCAAAGGTGCTGAATCCCATAGTTGTAATAGGGGTCCTTTGCCTTCACTTCGAGAACAATAACCGGTGTCTTCACCCACAACCAATTCACGGGCGCCCACTGGGCCCCCTGCCATCCTTCTTTCTCATATCCGTAGACCATGACTTCTATGTCTTCCGTTGAGTTCCATCCAGCGTCCTCGCTTTTCACGATGCGTCCGGGGTCTGGCGAGGGAAAGGGGATGAGGGCCTCTTGCTTTCTCAAAAACTTCCACTCCATGGCGGTCACCTTCCCGTCATAACCGCCGGCGTCATCCACCGCGGCATCCGATCCGAACATTGCATCCGACCGGTTCCCCGAACTCAACCGCCGCACTCTTCGAACTGCCGGGATAAAGGCAAACGTATTGTCCGGCTTCTGCGGATCCAAATAGCGCCACGTCATGATTGCCGCGCCGGCAATATCAAAAGGACTCCTCGCGACAAAGAGCGTGTACTTCTCCACCCGGTCCGGATTGTCTGTTGCCACGGATTTCGGGTTCCCATCCATCCCCATGTTGTGCATCTCGCCATGTGTCGCTCGTCCGTACCCGGACCTTCTTATGTAGTCTGTGCGGAAATAGGTGATGAAATTCCCGCTGATGTGTCCTGTGTAGAAGTTGTTGTACACAATCTTCTCGCCGGCCTTCGGGTCATCCACGTCGACATCCGGAAAAGGACGACCGATAATGGGCTTCCCCCGCATCCCCGTTTCCTTCTCCACGATCCAGTCGTTCTCGTCCAGCACATACTTGCCCTTGTTTGTCCTCAAGGCCTCCAGCGCATAGGAAGGTTGATACTCGCGAGGGTTGTAGTTCAGCTCACCGACTCGGAGGACGAAGTCGCCCTTCTTGATCCAACCGATGAGCTCATCAGGCAAGAGGCCCTCGGCCTTCTCCCAGTTCGTCTTGTCGAGCACGTCGCCGGGGGAAACATCACAAAGACCCTGAGAAATCATGAGCAGGGGTAGACACGATGCAAGGACAAATACCGCCAGTCCCCTGACTGGCGTCATGGTGGTTCCACTGCCGCCGACGTTGTTTACCCTTTCCGGTTTCTTCACTTTCTTCCTCTTATCGCGCTATCGATGGCTCGCGCGGCGCGCCGCCCGTCGGCTACCGCCTCCACGATCGTACCGGCACCTCGTATGATGTCTCCCCCGGCATAAAGGCCGGCCCGGCCCTTCACCTGCAGGGTTTCCGCCTCCACGTCCAACAAGCCATCGGTCTGGAATTCCTCCTTCAGGTAGCCGGCCAGGTCCGATTCCACGGTCTGCCCCACGGCCAGGATGATCTGGTCGAAATCCGGTTCCATCTGCTTGGATTCGTCAAAGGAAGGCGAAAACCGACCCTGATCGTCCAGAATACTCGTGCATTCCGTAAAACGCATCTTCGCACCCGACACAACCTCCTTTGGACCCCAGCCGTTGTAGAACTCGATGCCCTTCAGCTTCATCTCCTCCACTTCACTCTGCAGACAGGGCATCTCGTCTCCGCTCTCCAGACACACAATGGAAACCTTCTTCGCACCGCCGTTCTGGGCCGTTACGGCCACATCCGAGGCCACGCTGCCACCACCAATCACCAGGACCCGGTCCTTGACCGGAACACCGCCGTTGTTCCGGGATTCCACGAGGAACCCAAGCGCGTCGGTCACCATGGCGCCATCCAAACCCGGCAGATCAAGGCTGCGGCCGGCCCAGAGACCCGGGGCCAGGAAGGCCGCCTTGTACTCTTTCATCAGGCCCTTAACCGTGACATCCTCTCCGAGGCACATGCTGAACTTGTATGAGATCCCCGGGAGAGTGAGTCCTTTCAATTCACGTTCCACGACCTCGGTGGGCAGCCTGAACGGCGGGACGGCTCGGCCCACCATTCCCCCTAAACCCTCTCCCTTTTCGTAGACATCGACCTGATACCCGAGCCGGCTCAAGAAATGGGCACAGGAGAGACCCCCGGGTCCGGCTCCCACGACTGCGACCCGGTATCCGTTCGGCCGGGGCACGAAGTTGTCCCAACCGTCCCGTCCCGCAGCCTCACACACCCAGGCATGCAGTTTGGCGATGTGTACGGGCTTGTCTGAGAAATCAAGCCGGCTGCATTCCTTCTCGCACAGGGTCTCCGCCGGGCACACGTACCCGCAGATCTCGGCCAGAGGATTTGCTTCCCGGATCGAGCGCGCCGCCCCGACGTAGTTGCCCGCTTCGATACGCCTCATGTAGTTCAGCACGTCGATTCCTGCAGGGCAGATCTTTGTACACTCCGGCTTTTCACACAGCTGGCATTCCTTGGACAGCCGCGCCGCGGATTTCGCAGTCATCGGAGCTTTCGGATCCGGTGGGGGCGTCCAGGCCTGTCCCTCCACGTAGTTGATATACTTTCGCGGAAAGGACCTGGGCAGATACTCGGGCAGTCCCAGATCACGCAAGACCATGTTGGCCGCACTCACCCCCGAGACCGTGGTGGAGATCACCCCCTCACCCATCGTCGTGGAGTCACCGCAGACGTAGAGGTTCTTCCAATCGCTCTTGGCCTTGAGCCTTTTCGTGAGGAATTGTTCCTTGTTCATCTTGGGACCGCCGATGTTCCCGAAATTCTTGAGCGTGAACCGCTCGAGCGTGGCAGGGGTGGAGACCTCCATACAGACGATGTTCTCCTTCAACCCGGTGAAATACATCCTCTCCAGGTCGTCGATCACCTTCTCGGCTTCCTCCTCTTTCCGCCGATAGTACTCTTCCGACTGGTATTCCGGACCGAAACGGTCCTTCACGATTCCTGTTTTGCTGGGAGCCATAACGGTCATGGAGTGCATGCCCGGAGGCGCAAGCGAAGGATCCTCCAGGGAGGGGATGAAGATGCCGTAATTGTCTGCCTGGAAATCAAAGATGTTGTCGATCAGGATCTCCACGGGCAGGGCATTTTCCGGAATGGCTTCAGCCTTGACGCCTATATAGAGCAGGAACAAATCCAGGGTCGGTTCAAATTTCTGCGCCCATGCCATGCGCTCAGGCTTGATGTGTCGTGGCTTCACGAGCTTACCATAGAGGTTCCAGACCGTGGCGTTCGCGACCACGCGGTCGGCCATGATTTCCGTACCGTCCGTGAGACGGACGCCGTAGGCCTGCCCATCTTCGATCAGGATCTCGTCCACCATGTGGCGGTAGAGCATCTGACCCCCGTTTCGCTCGATCGACTTCTCCAACTTGTTCGGGAGCATCTGGGGCGAACCCTGGGCATAGCAAGCACCCCCCAAGTGAGAATCGATAAACATCGAAGTACCGATGATGGCCGGCACTTCCTTGACGGTACAGCAGGTGAAGAAGGACATGAGATAGTCATAGAACCCGATCAACTTCGGGTCGCTGATATGCTTTTTGAGCACATCGTGGGTAGACATCGATAACTGTCTCATCATCTTCACCATCCCCACAGGATCCTTCAGGAACATTTTCAAGTGCTCTTTCACAGGCGTTTCCGTGGGGGACACGGGCATGTCGTTCTTGGTGAGTACCTTCAGGTAGAAGTCCTTCATTTCCGCGTAGAGGGCCCGGATTCCCTTCTCTTCTTCCGGAAACATGGCGATCAGTTCACCCAGGAAACGGTCCAGATCCCGCCAGAAAGCGACCTTGCCGCCGTAGGCATGAAGCTGGTACATCGCTTCGTGACGGATGAGATCGATTTCTTCCTGGAGCTCATTCATCACGAAGTGGTGAGGGGTGAAGCCGATCTCCCCACAGCCCATAAACACCGCCGCACCCACGTCAAAGGTAATGTCCTTTCGCCGGATACAGGTGCAG
This sequence comes from bacterium, assembly GCA_030609865.1. Next base: position 11,524 of record JAUWSZ010000002.1, read on the forward strand.
CAGCCCCCGGGTATGTAGTGCTGCTCGATGACCAGCACCTTGATTCCTCTGTTCGCGAGCATGGCGGCCGCGGTCAGACCGCCGACCCCGGACCCGACGACCACGACATCGTAACGGTCCCGTACCATTCCATCTGCGAGTAATTGCAAGGCGAAAGCCCTCCATTCTTGCGTCGGAGTTTTTACTCTGAGAGTCTTGCCTCTCGATCATAACGCCTGCGAAAACACCTCCCGCAGGGCCACATAGGAGACACGAAGCCCGGTCACTTGACCTTCTTCGTGCAAAGGCCAGTGTCTACCGATCTCGAAATATTCGATATCCGAACTATACGAATTGAGTAACACGCCCCACCCACCCCTGTCAAGATATTTTTCAATTTGACACCATCAAGGTACAATTGTATCACTTCGGGGCCAGACCGATCTGGAAAAAATGAAAAGCGTCACGAAGAAATTCGTTCTCGATGCCCTTCGTGCCCAATAAGTGGGAGCTTGGAATGCTTGCGAATGAAGAAGTACTCGTCATGGATGCCGACTACTCCGAGTCCTCCGTCGACTCGGCTGTAGAACGGATCTTCGAAAGTTTTCCCACAGAGGTTGCCGGCAAGACCGTGCTCGTGAAGCCCAACATAGCAGCCCCATTCAAGATGGACAGGGCTGTCACGACCCACCCGGCTTTGGTCAGGGCGGTGGTCAAGGCCCTCGAGCGAAGGAATACGAAAAAGATCATCGTCGGAGACAATCCGGGCGCTACCGCCTATGGCATCAACGAGAAATGTGCCCGCGTTACCGGGATTCTGGATGCTGCAGGCGATCATTATGTGAACTTCATGCAGCGGCCCAAACCGACCGAGATTGACTCCAAGCACCTCGATCAGGTGAACATTTCGTCCGAGTTCTTCGAGTGCGACTACTTCATCAACCTCGCAAAACTCAAAGGGCACTCTCATTCCTTCATGACAGGAGCCGTGAAGAACCTGTACGGCATGTGCGTGGGCGGGGAGAAATCCAGGCTTCATGTCCTCGGCAAGAATCCCCGCATCTTTGCCGAAATTCTCGTAGACGTCTTCTCCTTCCGGAAGCCCGACCTGAACATCATGGATGCTGTCGTCTGTATGGAGGGAAACGGTCCAACCAACGGTACCCCTCGGGATGTCGGCAAGATCCTCGCCGGCACGAACGGATTCGCACTCGATGCGATCTGCGCGATGATGGCCGGTTTTACCATGCACAGGAGCAATACCCTGGTAGTGGGCAAAGACAGGGGGCTCTGGTCTGGAGACCTGGACGCGATCAGGATCGTAGGGGAGATCCCCAAGATCAGCAAGTTCAAACCGCCCTACACGTTCGGTGCCTACACGATTTTTAGCCGCACCATGTCCCCCTTCATCAGTTGCTTGCCCAGGATCAAGGAAGACAAATGCAAGAAATGCGGCGTTTGTGCATCCCACTGTCCGGTAGACGCCTGCACCTTTCAGGAGGGGGAGTTTCCGGTGATCGACAAGAAGAAGTGTATCAAATGCTATTGTTGCCAGGAGTTCTGTCCTCACGATGCAATTGCCCTGAACGGCAGGATGTTCCGGTTGGCCACGCTCATGGCAGGGGCAAACAGGAAAATCGAATAACCGCGAGAGGGGGGAGACATGGAAAAGAAGAAGGTTGACTGTGTCATCATCGGATCGGGCATGGGCGGAATTACCGCCGCAGCGTTGATGGCCCATTACGGTTACAACGTGCTGGTGGCCGAAAAACACTCTCGACTTGGCGGTCGATTTTCGACCCAGGAGATTGGGGGATTCAAATGTCCCACCGGCGCGCTGATCATCCAGCGTGGGACCGAGCTGGAAAAGACCTTCCACGTCACCGGCGCGAAATTCGATATCGCGGACTGTACCGACATATCCTGGAAGATCGGTGACGAAATCTACCCCCTCCTGGGCAAGGGATTCGGCAAGACCCTGTGGGCTGCCGTACGGAAATTGCGTTGGCGCCACTACAAGTTCGGGATCATTCACCAACTGATGGTCTTTAAAGCCACGGCGAAGCTCGCCTGGCGGGCCTTCCTGAATCTCTTCCGGAGTGAAGACAACAAGCTTCAACGCAAGTCCATGCGAGGCACGATCTCCTACCGGGACTGGATGAAAAAACACACGGACGATCCACAAATCATCCAGGCAAATCACGCCATCGTCTCGTCTCTCTTTTCTGCAACAAACGATTTTGAATGTCCCGCCGAGGACGTTTTCGAGTTCTACGCCAGCATGGCCAACCCGGCCAAGATGCAGAAATTCGGATACGCACCGCGGGGGAACATCGAGCTCATCAACAACCTTGCAAAGGTAGTGGTCGACAGGGGCAGCGAGATCATGATCGAAACCGAGGTCAAGGCCATCAAGGTCGAAAATGGACGGGCCACGGGGGTCATTCTGGCGACACAACAGGGCGGACTCGACGTCGATGCGGCCGTTGTCATCAGTAACGCCGGAGTGAAACAGACGGTGGACATGGTCGGTGAGGAATCCCTTTTCCAGGACTACATCCGGGAGATGAACGAAACCCTGTCCCCCATTCCGATTGTGATGGGGTTGATCGAAAGCGACGTGCCCCTCCTCGACAAGAAAGGGCTCGTGGTGATCACCGGGACCCAGGCAATCGTCACAGGTGTCACCCTGACCCTGCATTCGGACGAGATCGGCCCTCCCGGCAAGCACCTGCTCTGGACCTGCGGCACCCCGGCTTCCTGCACGAAACCCATTGACAGGGAGCTGGAACTCCAGCGTAACGAGGAGGATTTGCTGAAGGCCTTCCCCCTCTACAAGGAGCACGGCCGGGTGCTGAAGTGGGTTGTCAAGGATATCGACGACGATTTGCCCTGCATGCGGACACCACCCGGCTACGATATGCCGGTCGAAACCCCCATCCCCAACCTGTACAACGTGGGCGATGCCGTGAAAGAGCCGGGCTGGACGGGCTCCCCTGCATGCGCTAAGAATGCGTGGAAAGTTGTGGACATGGTCCGGAAGCGGTTGCCGAAGCCGGCACCAGCCCCGGTACCGTCATCTCCGTCCACTTGCTGATCAAACGACGCTCAGCCGTTCTGATCGATCTCTGAACGTTTCAGATGGATTTCTTTCGACAGCCTCAATCAGGTGGTGGTCATCCACGTCTTAACTACCTTGTACTTGTATATTCGCCAACCCGCCGGTGTTCGGATGAGGCTGTTGGAATAATAGCCGCCGATGAGTACGGCGTGGGCGCCTGTATCGTCCTGGTTGAAATGCTGGGCCTGCAGGGAGCAGACGCCTGTGGCGCTTTCCCCATCGATGTCAATAACATGTTTGGAGATGAGGTGCTGGGTACTATCAACAGGACTGACGGCCTGCCGAATAACCTCAAGAAAGTCATTTGCCGGCATGGTCATGGGCTTATCAAATCCCACGGAGACCATATCCGCAATCATCTCGTCGGTGTAGCAGGTGAGAAAGAGGTCCCAATCGCGGGTATCCACGCTGGTGGCGTAACGGTTTATGGTGTCGATGATTTCCATCCGATCGTACAGCAGCTGTAGTTTATTCTGATCCATTTCTATTTCTCCTCGCTCTTCTTACCAGATTGGAGACCTTTGATTCTCTCCCATTATTCGTTGAATTATGCTCCGTTTACCCCCGCAGCCGTGAGGCCCTTTTACCAGATAGGCTAGAAGAACGGCAAACAGCGCCATTACCGACAGAACGAAGACGGTCGTGGCGCCCACGGCCTTGTCCCAAGGGCCCGCGAAAAGACAATTTCACATTTCGGGTCGGCGGTCAGACCCTGCCTGACACCCCCTCGAGGATGACAAGGTTCAGAAACGCCATTGGGAAAAGCCACCTATCTGTCATTCCCTCGCGCAGGCTACCTCCATGTAATGCTAGGTTCATTCCTCAATGGTATTCGCCGATACAGATTCTTGGGATAGCCGATGCACATGGCGTCCATGGCCTCCTCCCCTTTCGGGAGTCCGATAGCTTTGCGCGTGGGGGGCCATAGCTGGACAGCCGCCAGGAAAAAACCTGCCCAGACGGTTACCAAATCATACGGAATCGCTGCGAGTTCAAAGTAAGCCATGCGGATGGTGTGCGTTTCCCGGCCCACGTAATGTTTTCCCATGCCGCGAGGACCTGTGAGAATGACGAGGTGCGGAGTTCCCCGGAATACGGAGTCTTCCCCCTGCTCCCACAAAGAACGCACTTGTCAGGATCAACAGTGATTAAACTCATGTATTCCTCCCTTATCCTTTACCAAGAATTGCAACAGGCATGAGCTGCCTCAAAGGCGCCGAACTCGAACAACGGTCTTTCCGGTGGAGCGGCGTTGTCCGAGCTTTCCGAGTGCGGCTGGGATCTCCTCAAAGGGGATCTCGCATTCGACCTGGCCGTGGATTGCACCTTCCCGCCCGCGTGCCAACAGCCGATCGTGCACCTTCTCGAGAAAGGGCTTGCCATAGGCGCCGACGAAGACTCCCACCACCGACGCATTCTTCCGCACCAGCGTCTCGGTCGGGGCATCGTGCCAGGCTCCGCTCGCGTAGCCGATGGCGAGCAAGCGTCCCTCGTTGGCGATACAGCGGAGTGCCAAATCGAAGGTTTCTCCCCCCACCGGGTCGTAGATGACGTCGGCACCCCGCCTCCCGGTGGCCTCTTTCACGCCCGCCACCACATCCGCTTCCCTGTGATCGATGACAACGTGGGCTCCACAGCGCCTGCATACTTCGACCTTCTCCTTTCCGCCCGCGACGGCGATCACCCGGCCTCCAAGCGCTCGGCCGAGCTGAATCGCCGCTGTGCCGGTACCGCCGGCGCCTCCGAGCACGAGCAGGGTCTCGCCGGGACGAAGTTGGCCGCGCGTTTCGATCCCCAGAGATGCGGTGTGATAGGAGATGAGGAAACATGCCGCCTCGGCGGAATCCATCTTCTCCGGCGCCGTAAAAGTGGAGCCATCGGGGGCTAACGCCTCTTCGGCGAAGCCACCAAAACCCCGGTAGAAGGAGGTCAGCGCCATCACACGCGCGCCGACAAGCGTCTTGGCATTGGCGCCCGCGGCCGTCACTACGCCGGCCACCTCCTGGCCCGGAATGAAGGGCAGTTCGGGTTTGAACGGATAGATCCCACGACACATGAATACATCGGGAAGCCCGAGGGCTGCGGCATCGACCCGGATCCTCACCTCGTCCGGGTTTGGCTCCGGAATGTCGGCCTCACCAAGCGCGATCACTTCGCCGGGTTCTCCGTGTCGCTGGACTTTCCACGCTCTCATCTCATTTTCTCCGTAAACATATTCTTCAATTGTAGAATGTCCTCTTCTTCTTCCCCAGTTCTCTAATGAGTGAACACGCTTCAAATCTCTTGCCGTCCAAGTCTTGAGCATACTGATCAAGCACTTTCAAGATATTGTCCAACCCCCGTGAATCAGCATATTTCAGTAATCCCCCTCTAAATCTTGGAAATCCGATTCCAAAAACAATGCCCAAATCGATCTCCTCTACGGTTCTTACAACCTGGTCTTGTAGCACAGTTGCCGCCTCATTGATCATCGGGATGATAACTCTTTCTTGAATCTCTTTTTCACTCATTTTGATCTTCTGGGCCGGAAGGTATTCTAAGATATCCTTATTGATTTCCAATTTTCGTCCCCGATCATCGTAATGAAAGAACCCTTTCTTTCTCTTCTTCCCATCATACTCAAGATTAGACAGTCCTTCATACATTGCCGCCGGTTTGAACCGATCCCCAGTCGTCTCATTCAAGATGCTGACGAGCTTGAGCATAACATCGATTCCAACCTCATCCAGTAAGTGACAAGGCCCCTTTGGCATCCCAAAGTCTAAGCAAGCCCGTTCCAATTCATCGATTGGGACACCTTCATCCAAAAGATAGAGTGCCTCATTGACAAAGGGAGTCAAGATTCTATTTACCAAGAAGCCTGGCGCGTCCTTTACCACCACGGGAACCTTCTTGACTCTTACTGCCCAATCATACAAAGCAGAAATAGTCTCAGCAGAGATTTGATCATGGGTAATGATTTCAACCAAAGGCACTCTGTTAACTGGGCCAATAAAGTGAAGACCTGCGAATCTTTCCGGTTTGACAAAAAACGAGGCCATCTCGTTTGCGGATAGTGACGAAGTGGTACTCGTTATCAGACAATCGTCACGCGCCTCTTTTTCAATCTCGGCTAGAATCCTCTTCTTCGTCTCCATTTCCTCAACCACTGCTTCCACCACTAAATCGATGTTCTTGAACCCACGGTAATCCAGTTGAGCCTTGATAGAGCCTTGCTTTCTCTTGCATTCATCCTTACTTATCTTGTTTCTCTCCAGTGCGTTAGCAAAGATGTTCCCGGCTTGTTCAAGACCCATTTCCAGCGCCCTCGTATTGATATCTTTCATTCTTGGACTCATGTCATTGTTGGCCATGAGCCAGGCAATTCCTCCCCCCATCGTTCCGGCACCAACAACAGCCCCAGTCCTTATGATCAGTTTTTCTTTCTCACAAACCGGGCCTCTATATTGTTGACTATTGGCATGTAAGAAGTAGATGTTCTGCAAATTCCTGCTCTGCTCAGATACGGCGAGCTCTCCCAGAAGTTGTGCTTCTCTTTCCAAGTATGTTGATCGAGGCTCACCAAGTGAGGACTCCAAGAGATCTAGAATTCGAAGTGGGGCCTCATAATGTCCTTTGGTCTTCTTTAGCACGGATTCGCGGGCCCTTCTGAGAATCGATTTTCGTGCAGCAAGATCAGGCGTTACACCGCTCTCCACGGGGCCCTTAAGGCATACCTCCTCATTCTGGCCCCAAATATGTTTCGAAATGGCCATCTCCAATAGCCTTTCTTTGCCGTATACCTGATCGACCAAACCCATTGCCTTGGCTGTTTCTCCTTTGACCAACCGGCCCGATAACATCAGATCGAGTGCGTTCGGCAAATCAATTCTTCGCGGCAATCGATAGCTACCTCCAAATGCCGGCAAGAGTCCTAAGCTTACCTCGGGAGCTCCTAATACGGTTTGCGGAGAATCTGAAACCAGGATGGTCTTGCAAGCAAGGGCCAGTTCGAAACCGCCACCCAAACAAACCCCGTCCACACAAGCGATCGTGGGGATCAAGAGATCCTCGACTTGATTGTAGGTCTCCTGGCCTTGCTGCGCGCCTTCAATACCAGCTTGCACATCCTTTAAGTCTCTAATCACCGATACGTCCATACCGGCCAAGAAAACATTCTTCTTATAAGAAAAGAATATCAATCCAGAAACATCGTCTTCTTGTTTTTCTGTTACCTCTCTTAAAGCAGTGTCAAGTTCTCCCATTGTCTCCAAATCAAGTGTTGTCATCGGCTTTCGTGATTTCTTGCCGAACCCTATCCGTGCAATTTGATCTATGATCTCAAAAGTAATTTTTCTATATTCCATGTGGGTCCCCTTTTGTGGGGCCAGTCAAATCACTCCCGGTACAGCGCTGATGCGACTCACTATATCTTCCTTCTAAAAGTAGTCATCTATATGTGATAGCATGGCCGTCGCATCCCTCTGAAAATGGACATTCGCAGGATAGGGGCTGTCCATTTTGCGTGCATCCTGTGCAATGACCCACTCCATGTCCTCTCTGAATGCTTCTTTATCCTTCTTCCTGCTGTACAGGTATTTCGCTCTTCCCCACCTGGCGTAGAGCCACTTCGGCCCGGCTTCCACGGCCTTATCAATAAATTCCTCAGCCTTCTTCAGGCTCCCGCCCATAATCCTCGGGATGTTGGTATAATAGAATCCCCAAGCATAATATGGATGACCACCCGCCCATGTAGGGTCGATTTCGAGCATTCTTGTCATCACTTTCTTTATTCCACGCGCCAAATGCAG
>JAUWSZ010000544.1 GCA_030609865.1 bacterium
CGCCGATCTGCGCGAGATTGGTCCACATAAGTGCCCAGTTCTCTTCCTCCCTCTGGCTGGTGTACCAGTCCATGACCGATACATCATAGTAATGTTGAACCTCCTCCCAGGGCATGGTGGCAATCCAGCTAAGGGCTTCTCTGGCATCCTGAAGGGGAAAGACCTCTTTCATCGGTTTCCAGGCCCCTTCAACCCAGGCGTCTCCCCCCTCATATCTATGAAGCTTCGGATAGGAAAGACCGAGTTTCTCGAAGACCTTCTCGATATGCCCGGTATCGCTCGGCATGTGGGCTCCGTCATCCAGGATATGACCACGATACTGGATGCTGCCGAAACGCCCGGCGATGGTGGGTGCCTTCTCCAAAACGAGCACCTTCTTCCCACGCTGACAGAGCAATGCCCCTGTCGTAAGCCCTGAGACGCCTGCTCCAACAATAATCGCGTCATAATTTGTCATCTCTGTCTCCTGTCATTCATTCTAAGCAATCAACGCGCTCTTTTCTTGAAGCAAAGGCGCAATCAACCCCAGGGGATTCTCTTGGGCAAGAATCGGCCGGCGGGCAGCCTCGATGTTCACTCTTCAAGGCTGCAAGACTACAGACGGTCAAGACACAAATGCAGAGATCTACTTACAGTATTTCTGAAATCCGGCCATGCTGAAGTCAGCCATGTCCACCTCCACATAGACCTTCCAGATATTATCCGGGCTGGCAGTCCGATTTTGCGAGGAGTGCCGCGTACGATCATCAACCACGTCTTGCACATCTATGCCCGGCACACGAAGCGTTCCGTCGTCGGTCTCATACCCTGTTGCCCCGATAACCATCGTTTTCCAGTATTGTCCGCTCCGGTCGTGGATGACCTTGAATTTTGGCACGCCCAATACCGGATCGTACCACAGTATCAGTCTTCCGTAGTTGTAGTAAGGGTCCTTGGCAATTCCCTCGATCAGAATCACGGGTTCCTTCACCCAAACAGCATTCACGTGTGCCCAGGGTGCGCCCTGCCATCCCTCGGTTTCGTACCCGTACTCGATGTCCGTAATACCCGGGGTTGTTTGAAGTTCACCCTTCTTGCCTCGAACCAGTCTTTCCGGTTTCGTGCTCCTGTAGATGGCGAGGGCTTCCTTCTGTCCGATCACCTTCCATGCAAACAAAGAGACTTTCCCATCATAGCCGGCGGGGTCGTCCACACAGAAATCCGAGCCCAAGAAGGAATCCGAACGATTGGCAGGGCTCATCCGCCGGACTCGCCGAATCGAAGGAACATAGGCAAAGGTAACGTCCTGACGCTTGTCGCGATAGCGCCAGCTCAACATGGCGAAGCCGGCTATATCAAAGGGCTCATCCACCGCTATAAGCGTCTTCTTCCGGAAGCCATCCGGGTTCCGGAGAGACCTCGCTTCAGGAAAGCCATCCATCGGTACATTGACGAATGAGAGGTTGACTTCCCTTTCATAACCGGACTTGCCGATCCAAACGGCCTGGTTACGCAGGTTGATGTTCCCGAGCTGGGCCAAGTGGTATTGTTTGTTGTACATCAACTTCGTGCCTGCCCTGGGGTCCTCGAGGTCTACATCCGGAAAGGGGATCCCCTCGATGAACCCGGGGTCCTTACCGGTCGTTGCGTCAATAATGATATCGCCCTCGTCGAGAGCGTACTTGCCGATGTTTTCCTTCTTGGATTCTTCGTAAGCATCGGTAATATACACCTCTGGGTCGTAGGTGAGTTCCCCGATGTTGAGGATATAATCCCCGTTCTTGACCCAGTTCAATACAGACTCCGGCAAGAGCCCCTCGGCCTTCTGCCAGTTCGTCTTGTCGATCACGTCTCCGGGGGAGACATCGGCCGAGACACCGGGTGGGCTTGCCAGACCAAGAAGGACAAGTAGGCAACCTATCCCGATAATCCCTGAGAGTCTCTTGGTTCTCATATCCTTACCTCCCATGTGTTTTGTGAAAAGTCCTTTCCTGGTTCCCGTGCTTCTTCGATCTCAAGCCTCTTGGATTGCCCTACCGCCTAGTTCAGCAGGTAGGTAATGCTAAAAGCAATCTGATCCCGATCCCGAAGGGCGCCAAAACTGATCATGTTCCCCACAATCGCACTGTACTGGATTCCGAACCGGAACGGCTCAAGGGTGTATTTGACCGACGGCTGGAACAACCAGACCCCACGGGCATCGTACGCAAAGGCCACCTGGGGAAAGAGGCTCCCCTTGAGGTAGAACGAGTTCATGGCCAGAGTGAATATATTCTCGAGCTCCTTGACGGACGAGAAATCCGTCGGATCCGGGTAGTTCGCTGCGGGAAAACGCATCCGGTCGTCATAGTCTTGCCACCAGGTCCCAAACCACTGGAAGGAGACCATGATGGTATTGGTCCTGTTCAAGGCCCGGATCCACAGGTTCTTGTCAAACCCGATCATCCACTTCAGGGCATCCTTCGTCGGTATGGTACCGTTCGCAGGTAAAACCTCGAACCCCGGGATGGGAAGCCCCGTCGGCACGAGTGGGGTGTTTTCTTCCGGAATGAACACCGCCTCGTCCCAGAACCAGGCCACCTCGGTCCGCACGATCACGTCCGTTTGAGGCTGCCAGAAGCTGAGCGAACCACCCGTGATCTGTACGTCCGGGTAGCTGACTTCCATCTGCGCACCGAGCAAATCTTGCAGACTGTCCCCCCCAACCGCTAAACGCAGGGCGGGGACGTCCAGAAAGGTTTGGTAATGGCCTACGCTCAAGCTGTAGTTGTCTGCAATCATCCCCATCACTCTCACGCCCCACCGGCTGTTCGACATCACCTTGCCCGGGGTGAGCACAACCTGCTCTAACGGGGACTCCGGGGCCGGGGCCGAATACGGCGTGCCACCAGGCGCCAGCGGTGCCACCCGCGTGTCCCAGTTGCCGGGCACCCAGAAGCCCTCCACGCTGAACGAGCGAATGGGGCCCACCGAACCGAAATTGTAGCTCCCCCGTAACATCCAAAGCGGGATCCGCCGGTCGTCCAGATCCTCGAACACGAATCCAAAGGTGTTGTCCATGGGGTTGATGTTATCCAGAAGCCGGAACAGATCCGTCTCCCCCCAGGAAAGGTTCTGTCTGCCGATTCTTAAAAAAGCGTTCCCCCGGGAGAGATCAGCGTAGCACTCCCACAGATCGTAGGCCTGCTTGAAGTTGTCGATGTTCTCCTTGTCCGCCTCTCTCACGTCCTGGAACGCCTGGGGTCCCACATTGTAGACCGCCTCATACATAAAGCGGCCCACTATGTGATATTTTGCCCTGATCTTCAGGGCCTTTAAGGGATACAAGATATCCAGCTGATCCGTC
>JAUWSZ010000498.1 GCA_030609865.1 bacterium
GGGCCGTCGGCTATGATCGTGAGCATCGCCATCCGGGCGAGTTCGCTCAGGACCTTGTCCAGTGAGGCGTCCTTCGCCTCCAGGCTGAGCCGGCCATCTTCATACTTCATCGACTGGATTCCGTCCGACGGGCTGCGGTATTCCTCGGCTGGAACTTGGAAGGGCAGCGACGCGAGCAGAAAGGCTGCCGCAATGGAAAAAAGAGCAAATTTCCAGGCCAGCCGAAGGTTTGACACAATCATGGTCCTCCTGCAAAGAATCTTTAGAGTCTTTCATCGGAACATCCACGTTTTTGCGTAGATGTCCGGAGAACCTCCATATCGGCGAATTGAACAAGGCGAAAGGGGAAAGGTCAAAGGGGAAAGGCCGTGCCTCCCCACCATGACTATCGCTCGTCCTCGTGGTCGTCCTGGTCTTCGTCCTCGAATTCGGGTGCTGGGCGCGGGGTCTGACCCCCGACCCCTGATCCCTGACCCCTTTCACCTTGACCCTTTCGACTTTCGCCTTGCGGCGCAAGCCGCGCAAGAAGAGTGTTTCATCTCCCCGGGGCGTTGTCAACGAATCTTCGCTTCATGGCCCTTCGTGGCCGGCCATTGCGGAAAAAAATGAAACACTCTATAATGCTTGCATAGGTCAAACGAAAACGAGCCGCCTGAACTCAGGCTGATGCAAGACACACCAAATCTCGTGTTGGGGGTATCAATGGAAGGCAAGAAACTCTACGTTGGCAACCTGAATTACTCCGTGACCAATCAGGATCTGGAAGAGATTTTTTCCGAACACGGTAAGGTGGAGTCTGTCAATGTCATCGAAGGCAAGGGATTCGGTTTTGTGGAGATGGCCAGCGCCTCCGAGGCAGAGACGGCAAAGAAAGAACTGCACGAGTCAAGCTTCAAGGGGCGCGCCCTTCGGGTCGACGAAGCGAACCCACCTGCGTCATCGGATCGAAGAGGCCCGGAGGCCTCCTCGTCGCCCCCGCTGCCCGAGGTCCCGACGGAAGACTGGTCCCACCTTTCCGAGAAAGAGGTGAGTGAGCGGATTCAGAAAATGGTCGAGGAGGCAAGCCTGAAGGAGACCGGGTTCGGGGCACGGCGATTCTACTTCGTTACACGGGAAAACAAGATCCCGTTCCTCGATCTCTCGGACGAGCTTACGGGCCGGCTGGAGAAGGGCCAGGCGGCGATCGTGGAGGTGCCCGGGGACGAAGTCGCCGACTACACGATCGTCCCGCGGGCTGTGGCGCGGCAGATGCAAACCATCGATCCCGATTCCGTCCGCTTCATGAACCCGCAATCCTCTCCCGATTCCTTTCGAGACCGAGGACCGAGAAGGCCCTTCAGGAGATAATAACTACCGGGTCCATCAACCCTCGATCCCACTGCCCGGCGCATCGAGGGCTTCCTTGCGGCTCAGCTTGATCTTGCCCTGCCGGTCCACATCGATGACCTTGACCAGGGTCTCTTCGCCTTCCTTGAGGACGTCGCTCACCTTGTTGACCCGGTTGTGTTCCAGTTCCGATATGTGAACCAATCCTTCCATATTGCCGAAGATCTTGACGAAGGCACCGAAATCCTTCACGGAAACGACTGTACCCTTGTAGATCTTCCCCATTTCCAGGTCTGCCGTGTAGTAATCGATCATCCGCAAGGCCTCTTCCAGGGCTTCCTTGCCCGGCGAGTAGACCTTGATCAGGCCGTCGTCCCCCACCTCGATATTCGTGCCTGTCTGTCCCTGGATCTGTTGAATGACCCTTCCCTGAGGTCCGATCAGGTCCCGGATACGCTCTTTGCGGATGGGGACGACGTGAACCTGCGGCGCGTACTGGGAGATGTCCTCTCGAGGGGCTTCGAGAATCTTCAGCATTTCATCCAGGATGTGATGTCTGCCCTGCCTTGCCTGTTCCAGGGCCTCGGTCAGCACCTCGGGCTTCACCTCGCCAAGCTTGTTGTCGAGCTGCACCGCAGTGAGCCCATTTCGGGTGCCGGCCAGCTTGAAGTCCATGTCCCCCAGGTGGTCCTCCGTGCCGAGGATGTCGGAGAGGACGATGATCTGATCCCCCTCCTGGATGAGGCCCATTGCGATCCCGGCCACAGGCGCCTTGATGGGCGCACCGGCATCCATCATGGCCAGCGTCCCCCCGCAGACCGTGGCCATCGAAGACGAGCCGTTTGACTCGCTGATGTCGGAAACGATCCGGATCGTGTACGGAAACACGTCGGGGTCGGGAACGATACAGTCCAGGGCACGCCGGGCCAGGTTGCCGTGGCCGATCTCTCTGCGCCCGGGCCCCATGATTCGCTTGACTTCGCCCACGCTGTAGGACGGGAAGTTGTAGTGAAGCATGAAGCTTTCTCTTGTCTCGCCGTCGAGGGCCTCGACGATCTGCTCGTCGCGACCCGTGCCCAGGGTGCAACTCACCATGGCCTGGGTCTCTCCCCTCGTGAACAGCGCCGAACCGTGGGTGCGGGGAAGCCACCCTACCGCACCCGAGATGGGCCGGATGTCCTTGGGGCCCCGCCCGTCGACCCGGAGGCCTTCCCGCGAAAGCAACCCTCTGATCTCCCTGGTTTCGAAGTCTTCAAAAATACTGCGGACCTTCTTGGCCTTCTCTGCCGCATCCTCCCCTTCGCCGGAGAACTGCTCCATGATCTTGTTCCTCAAGCCCTTGATCGCCTTCTGCAGCTCGAGCTTCTCCATGGCGGCTCGCAGGATGCCCTCCAGCTCGGGCCTGGCCGCCTCACAAATCTCCTCCACCCACTTCGGGTCCTCTGGAGGCGTCTCCTCGAGCACGATCTTCGGCTGGCCGGCCTGTTCACGCATGCGTTCCATGCCCACCAGAAGAGGCTGGGCCGCCTCCTGGGCGAACTGCAGCGCGTCCACGACGGTGGCCTCCGGTACCTCTCGGCAGGTCCCCTCCACCATCGCCAAACCATCCTTCGTGACCGCGACGATCAGGTCCAGAGTCGCCCTCTCCTTCTCCTCGAAACTGGGGGTCACCACGAACCGTCCGTCCACCTGCACCACACGAATCCCGGCCACCGGACCGTTCCAGGGCATGTCCGAAATGTGCGTGGCCAGGGAGGCCCCGGTAATCGCGAGCACCCCGGGGTCCGCATCCGGGTCGAAACTCAGTACGGTGGTCATGATCTGCGTCTCGTCCTTGAATGCCTTCGGAAACAACGGCCTCAAGCAGCGGTCCACGAGCCGGGCGGTCAGGGTCTCCCTGTCCGCCGGTCGCATCTCCCGCTTGAAAAATCCGCCCGGAAGGCGTCCTGCGGCAGCGGTTCTCTCCCGGTACTCGACCGTCATCGGGAGGAAATCCAGTCCCGTGCGCTGCGGCTTCTCGTGCACTGCGGTGACCAGGATCACCGTGTCTCCCTCACGGCATAGAATCGCTCCGTGTGCCTGTCTTGCGACTCTACCCGTCTCGAGATGAATCTCCTTGCCATTGATCGCAATCGTCTCTCGCAACATAAGTTTCCTTTCTTGAGCAGGGAACAAAGAGCTTCACCCTACCTGCCGGGTCCTGCCGGCCCTATTGCA
>JAUWSZ010000295.1 GCA_030609865.1 bacterium
CTATCTTGTCGTCGTCGTCGACTCAGTGTCTGTCCCCGATCCTTGTTTACCTACCGGTAGACCCTGAACTTTACCGTCCTTCTTCCCCATTCCAGTGCCTTCTTGTGGGAGGAGAAGAACAGGTCGAGCCGATTCCCCTTGATCGCCGACCCCGTGTCGTGGACCTCCCCCCATCCATATCCCGGGACGTGCATGATCGTGCCGAAGGGGTGCCGACGCGTATCCGCTGCGATGGTCCCGTTCTTTGCCTTGCTCCCGTCCGCGGTGATTCCCACCTTCTTCCTCTCCCCCTTGTTCGGGCCGCTCGCATACACCGCGGGGCAGAAAAAGAGGCCATACTTCCGCTTCCACCCGCAGCACTTCTTGCACGCGCAGTAGGCGGTCGTCTCCATGACCACGACCTCCTTCCGCATACCGAAGGTCTTCAGGGAATAGCAGCCCTGCAACACGAACAGGGTCGAGAGAAGCAGGACCAGATACCATTTCCGTGGGCCGCCCCGGTGCATCGTCCTCATCTCTCGTTCGGGTCTATGGTGTACACCGCCGCATTCCCGGCCTTAAACTTCCGCTCCAGCTGACCCCTGATCCATCTTCGAATGGGTGCCCGGGTGGCCGGGATGAGCATCAGAAACCCGAGCAGGTCCGTGAGGATGCCCGGCGTGATCAGCACGAACCCGGCCACGAGGATCAGGAGCGCGTCGATCAACGGTTCTCCCGGCATTTCCCCTTGCGCCATCAGGGTCCGGATCCTCTCCAGCGTCCGGAGTCCCTCCTGCTGGGCAAGATAGGCACCGAGCACGCCCGTGATGATGACGAGGAGGATCGTATTCAAGGCACCGACGATCGAGCCGATCTTCAAGAGAAGAAACAGCTCCACCAGGGGAATGCAGGTGAAAAGAAGAAGAAGGCGGAGAAACCTCTAGGTCTATCATCCCTTCGGAGATCGGAGGGACGAGATCGGGGACCCCCTCCGATCTCCCTCGGACGATCTCGCCAAGCAGCAGAGATCAGTGGCTGCTCCCGGTCTCGTGCCGCGGCTTCTCATTTTGGCAACAGCCCCTTTCAACTTACCACGAAAGATCCCCGGGAATCCAACCCGAGTGCCCTCATTGACTTCGCGGGAAATTGTCTTATAATAAGCGGTTAGCCATGTGGGGCTGTAGCTCAGTTGGGAGAGCGCGTGAATGGCATTCACGAGGCCGTCGGTTCGATTCCGTCCAGCTCCACCAGAAGAATCAGGGGGCACGACAAGTAGCCCCCTTTTTTTGTCCCCCGTCCCACCCCCTTCACGGAGTGTCCCCGGAAATTTCAGAAGACAACAAGGTTCGGGGACAGGCACTGTAAGCCTTTGCCGTTAGGTATTAGCTCCCCGCCAATCCTCCCAAACAGGACTACCAATCGTCCTCGTCCTCGAAACGAATACAGGGCAAAGGCGAAAGGGAAAAGCACGTATTAGCCCACCCTTCTCGCGCCCGTGCCCGCTGCGCGCCCGCGCCCGAATAGCTTGTTTGGCTCGAGGACGAGGACGACGACGAGGACGAGTTGCGGTCCCTGACCCCTGATCCCTTTGTTCTTTCGCCTTACGCGGCAAGCCGCACTAGGGAAGTGACTTGGAAATATCGCTATGCTTCCATTTCAGGGCTCGAGTTGTTCGGTGCTGTCCAGGGTTCCGTCGGAGATTTGTGCCGGGCGACTTCGGGGGAGGGAGAGACGGAGCCCAAGCAAATCGGAGAGGGAGCTCTGGACAGTATCGCCCGGCGAGCCTCTCGTGAAACATAGCGACATTTCCAAGTCACGCCACTCGGGGCTAGGCTTCTTCTACGATTCCATCTCGAAGGGCAAAGTTGGTAGGGACCGGAATCGGTCCTGACTTATGGGTCGTGGGGTTGTACATGTGGCGGTACGACACGTTGCGCCTCATCTTCAACCACATCCACTGCCAGCCCCGCTCAAAATACGGGCACGCGTCGTTGAAACAGATGTAGAGATAATCCGCCTCGTACCAGTAGTCGATCTCGCAGACAGAGTGCGGGACCTCGTACCTCTTGAGCCTGTCACCGCAGTAGGGGCATCGAAGAGGATCCGCCTCGTCCTCGTAGGGCCTCTCCAGGCGCCCGGACAGTTCTCCGGCTAGGGTCTCGGCCGACCGGTTCTTCGCGTAAGCGATCCAGACGTGCGCCTGTTCTTTCACGGGATGTTTCATCTTGCTCGCGTCGGATCGAACCCGTTTCTTCGTACCGTAGGCGGTGACCGGCCCGAAGGACTTCGTCTTTTCGAAACTGGAGACGATGGTGGAAAGCCGCTCCTGATCGTCCATCAACTTCCATCTCGAATTGCCGTCGGCCGTGTCCGTAACCGGGGAATAGACGATCAGAAAGACGGCCCTCGGCTTCAGGACGCGGGCCACCTCTTCGAACACCGTGTCGGGAGTGCGCAGCGTTTCCACGCCGAAGAAGAACACAGCCCCATCAAAGAAATCGCTGCGGAACGGAAGGACCGGCTCCGCGTTCAGATCTGCGAGGATGCGATGGCGCAACCCGTCGTTCTGCGACAATTCCTCCGGCCGGGCGCCCAGTCCGGTGACCACGTTCGGCTCATCTCCTCTCGGCATGATGTTCACCGGACCGGGCAACAACTCGAGCAGGTGAGCGTTCCCGTCCGGTAACAATTCCTCGCACGCCACCCGTATCATCGATCTGGCCGCCGGGTGCAGTATTTTCTCGAGCAACGGGCCTTTCCGAAGCCCTCTCCCATCGTTCTTCATGATCTCTTCCGTCATCGACATTTCTCCAGATGTCTCCTCAAGGCTCACTTTCGTTTGGATGTGTCGACGAACGAAAAGGATGCCGTCCCAAGAGGCCTTGCCGTTAGGTATTAGGTGTTAGGTATTAGCCCACCCAACCACCCTTCCGGGAATCCTTGGAATTGACCCTCGTGCCCGAATTCGAGGGCGAGGACAAGAACGAGTCGTAGTCCTGGTGGGGCAATGGCGGGGAGCTAATACCTTATACCTAATACCTAATACCTGAATCGCCAACACGATCGCACACAAAAAAAGGGCCCCCATCCATGGTTAGGGAGCCCTTTTTCTGAGTCCCGCCTGCTTATGTTGGATGCAGGACCGGCTGATATCCTATCTCTTCCTCTTCTTCGTGGCTTTCTTCTTCTTGGCCACTTTCCTCTTCACGACCTTTTTCTTCTTGGCCACTTTCCTCTTCACGACCTTCTTCTTCTTGGCCACTTTCCTCTTCACGACCTTCTTCTTGGCCACTTTCCTCTTCACGACCTTCTTCTTGGCCACTTTCCTCTTCACGACCTTCTTCTTCACTGCCTTCTTGACTTTCTTCTTCGTAGCCATAAGGCTCCTCCTGTACTTCTTGGCTTTCCTGGATTCAATTCTCCTTCTTCTTTTCGCCCCACCACTTTATAACCTTATATTTAGAACCCAAAACGTGGGTGATTGCTGTATTTTGAGCTTTCGATACTTTAACCACACCAGATATTGTATGTCAAGAAAAAAAATAGACATTTTTAAAAAAAGATGTAGCCTTTTTCACCTCTTTCAAAATCTTGTTCCTCTCTTTTCGGCACGAAAGAAGAACTCCGTTAGACTTTTTCCGGTGACCTCCACACGCCATCTTCCGTTCCGCTTCAAAACGGATGACTAGGATCACATAACGATTTCTCCTCAGCCCTCGCCCGGGGGGAGCCGTGCGGGCGTCCCCTGGGAGGCTGTCCGAGAATAGCAAGGATTTTCTCGAACAGCCTCCTTGACAACGGCCTCATAGATGTCGGGGAGGGCGAGGAAAGCGTGGTGCAAAGAGTCAGCGTCTGGAGATTCGGAAGGCTCGTCGCTGGTCGAGCCGATGCAGCCCGCATCGTTTGGCGATTTGGAGGGCTTCTTCGTATTCGCCGCCCGTGATCCGTCTCGACAGGGAAGGATGCCCATGCACGGTTCCGCAGGGACGGTATTGATCCATGACGTTGATGTACGTGTTCCTGGAGAGGTGGCCAGCAATCCACGCAAAGGTCTCTTCGGTGCCTGCAAGATGGTCCGGCATGACCAGGTGTCGAATCAGAAGGCCTTTCCACGCAACCCCTGCTTCGTCCAGGCAGAGATCCCCGACCTGCCGATGCATCTCGGACAGAGCCTGCCGAGAAATCAAAGGATAGTCAGGTGCCTCTGCGAACTCCTCGGCCACCGTGCCGTCACTGAACTTCACGTCGGGCATGTAGATGTCCACCACACCTTCCAAACGTCGGATCGTCTCCGGCAGATCATAGCCTCCGGTGTTGTAGACCAGCGGGATGCGCAACCCCTCTTCGATCGCCATCGGCAAGGCTTCCATGATCTGAACGATCACATGGCTGGGGGAAACGAAGTTGATGTTGTGACACCCCTGGTCCTGCAGGTTCAGCATGACGCGGGCCAGCCCTTCCGGCTCGATCTCCTGCCCGGCCCCCTCGTGGCTGATATCGTAATTCTGGCAGAAGCTGCAAAGCAGGTTGCAGTGGGTGAAGAAGATCGTGCCGGACCCTCCTCGACCCACCAGCGGATCCTCTTCACCGAAGTGAGGGCCGAAGCTCGATAAGACAGACTGCCGCCCGGTCCTGCAGAATCCTCTCTCCTCTTCCAGGCGGTTGACACGACACCTTCTCGGGCACAGCTCACAAGAGGCGAGGCTCTCGATCAGCCCTTTCACCCGCGCCTCGAGTTCTCCTGAGCGGAAGGTTGCTACGTAGCTTGGCTCCTTCATGGAAGGTCACAGCGCTCCGGAATCAGCGACCACCCGCAGAGGACGTGGTGTGAGGAATGCCCCTAGAAGGGGCACGTGATCACCAACTCAGTAGAAATCCTCTCGTGGTCGCTGATACATGAAGAAAAATTCTGGCTCATGGTTATTCGCTCA
>JAUWSZ010000617.1 GCA_030609865.1 bacterium
CAACTTATGGGGGTGGATGGGGCACTGGTGGCTCCCCTGGACTTCAAATCCAGTGGCAGGTAGTGATCCTGCCTGCGGTGGGTTCGATTCCCACGCGCCCTCGCCAATCAGCGACCGCCAGCAGAGCCGGTGGTATGAGGAAGGCCCCTAGAAGGGGCCGAATGGACATTGGCCCGGGCACGAATTCCCGCCGGAAACGATAGAGCCTTTTCAATTCTCACCGGCAAAGCCGGTGGATTAGGCCGCATTTGCTATTTCTGCACCAACCCCCAAAGTGTCACCTATTGGAAGCTGCCTGCGTAATGTATCCCGATTCGTGGTTTGCCTGCCACCGCAAGAACGTCTAGCGCGAAGAGGCCGTTTCGGCGTCGAAAACATGCCGGTCAGCCCCCGCCGTTAGCGGAGAAAAATTTTTGAGAAAATTTTTGTTGCGCAGGGAAAGAGAGTGTGTTATATCTGTAAGGACGTTGTCCAACTTGGAGGAATCAGGGCATGGAAATTCTGAGCAACCCTCGGTTTTCGGCTATGATCCTGTGTTTGGCCGTCGGCGTCTTCTCGATTAGCCTGAGCGGCCACCTCCGTCGGAATATGGGTGAGGCGCTTTTTGGATTCTTGGGACTTGCGTGGCTCGCCGTTTTAATCACCGTGTTCCTCGTCTTCGGCTGGAAGATCGGCCTCATTTGCCTGGCGGGATCCTACTTCTTGGGTATGGTCGTTAGCCCGGTATCAGGGATGATTGCGGGTTTCCTTCGAGGAGAGTTCACTCGAGAATAGTCGTTTACGTTCCATTCTGCCGAGTGAACTCGCCCTTTCAGCGCTTAGGGCCGCCGGCGCCTCTCAGGCATCGTCCGGGGTGCTGCTGCTGTTGTAAAGCACGGTAATTGCCCAGATCAAAGAAATGATTCCGGACACGAGGAAGACCGTTCCCTCGACTCTCTCCTCTTTGCGAACCTTGTTCGTGACCTGCAGCGCGGATTTCCAGACCTGAAACTCGAGGCTTCTCCGCAAGGATTCGCCCTCCTGTCTCGCCGCAGCCCCCTTCTGCGTCCTCAGCACCCTACTCGCCTCTGCCAGGCCCTCTTCGTCCGAAATGGGAAGGTTTGTGACGATCCTGTGCGCACCGATCGATCCGAGCACGAGGCCGGCGATCAAGATGACGGTGCCTACGATCTGAAGGGTTTGTTTATCCATTCTCTGGATCGATTCCCACGGGGCCTCGACGTTCAACGATTCCCAGGGGGAGTTGGCGATGGAGGAGCCTCACCTTGGGTTGGGGAGGCGTGGAGCTCCTGCATCTCCTGTGGAGTGAGGGGGGTGAGTATGATTTCAATTCGCCGGTTCGCCTGCCGCCCCTCGGCCGAGTCATTCTCGCGATAGGGCCTGTACATCGCGTACCCCGTGGCACCGAGCAGCCTCGGGTCGATGCCCCCTTTCTCCTGCAAGTAGCGGACAACCGAGGTGGCGCGCATGGCCGAGAGCCCCCAGTTCGAGCCATAGATCTTCTGGAGCTTCGGGCTCAAGGGCACGTTATCCGTATGCCCTTCGATCATGATCCTGCGATCGTTGATGTCCTTCAGGGCAAAGCCCACCTTGTCGAGGACTACTTGCCCCTTGTTCGTGAGTGTTGCGCTTCCCGAGGGGAAAAGGATCTTGTCGACGAGATTCAGCTTCAAGCGCGTCTCGTACTGATCGATTCGGATCTTGCCTTCGTGTATCTCCTGGGAAAGGTTTTCGATGAGGTTCTTGTAGGTGTCGGTCACTCGCGAAATCTGGGTCTCTTGCTCTTCGAGTTCCTGCTGGTACATGGAGACCTTGCGCAGGTTCTCTTCCGTCTCCGATTGAAGTGTTGCGAGCTCTTCGAGGAGCGCTGCGTTTGTTCGGGTTTCTGTTTCGACCCGCTGTTGAAGACCCTGCAGCCCTGCCTCGAGACCACGACTTCCCTCCCGGCACTGCTCCAGGGTCGACTGGCAATCCTGTCTCGCCTGGAGTTCATGCTCGTATTTGCTCTTCCCGACCATACAGGCGGAAATCACGAAAAGAGAGAGAATCAAAGGGGACGCGACAAAGATCGTCCTGACCGCTCGCATACGCATTTTTTGCTCCCAAGAATCGTCCTTTTGGCTGTTTGCTGTTAGGTATTAGCTCACACATGTCGGGGACGGGACCGCGCCCGCGCCCGCTCCCCCACCCGCGCCCGAAAATGCTGCGTGCCGCGGTTAATCGGGCTCGGGCGCGCAAGCGGGCGCGGGCATGAACCTGGCAGTCCTTGAGATTGCTCCCGACTGCGAATCCTCCGGTGTTGCACGGGTCTCATAATACCTCACACCTGTGGCAAGCCGTCAGGCCGTATTGTGATCTTCCGATCCCTGCAGGGCAGCCAGTACCGGTCGTCGGTTTCATCGTACTGCAGCTTGACGCAGATCTGATAGTACGCCGCACGGAGAAAACGTGCCCGCTCGGAACCTCCCTTGACCCTGCAGTACATCACGTTCTGTTCGCTGACAACGAGTGAGCCGGGTTCGAGGAGTTCCTGCGTTTCGTCGTTCAGGTGGAGGATGTAGTCCTTCGGCAGCCCGTCGGGTTCTTCCTGTATGGTAACGGATTTTATCGTATAGGGAGCGTCCTCGACGATGACCTCTGCGGACTCCGGGCCGACGTGAACATGGTACTTCCCTGTGGGGTCTCTTCTGATACTCTTCGAGAAGAGCAGGCGGGTCCTGCCATGCGTGATCTCCACGCCTTCATGAAACCATCGGCCCTCTTTGTCGAGAAACAGGGGAGCGCTTCCCTGTTGTTGTGCGGGGGCGGGTTCCGGATGGGAGGATCTCTTCGGCATGGCAAATCCTTGATAATTCACAAGAAATGCAACGGTTCCGATCCGTCTTCTTGGTGCAGCGGGCCAGAATGCCCAACCTTGCGATGGAGAAATCATATCGTACCGGGTCTTCCGGGTCCAGGTTCCTCAA
>JAUWSZ010000074.1 GCA_030609865.1 bacterium
CGATGCTCTGAAGTTCACGCAGGACGTGGAAGAAGGGGAGCGGCCCATATGGAAGGATGACGCCCAGGGGTGGGGAAAGCTGGACGCCTTCAAGGCGGTAGATGAGGCAATTCTCCCCCTCCCGCCTCCACCTCCCGCGGTGCCGCATGGACTTGGAGGGGATGATGATATCTGCTTCATTGCCACGGCCGCCTTCGGCGACATCGACGCCCCGCAGGTGAGGCGTTTGCGGGAGATGAGGGACCGGTCTCTTCTCAAGACGTCCTGGGGCCGAGGGTTTGTGAAATTCTACTACCGCTGGAGCCCCCCGGTTGCGGCGTGGCTGAAAGAGCATACGATCTCTTCGCGGGTTGTCAGGGCCTCCCTTCTGCCCGCGGTCGGCTGGTCGGAGATGGTGTACCACCGAAGCCCCAAGGAGCGGGCGATCCTGTTAGGTTTCGGTCTTTCCCTTATCAGTGCTGTGTGCTGTTTCTCCGTCAGGCGGCGGACCCGTTAACCCTCCGAAGGAGCAGACTGTGAAGGCGAATCCGAAAATAGGGCTTTTGTTGGTTGCGATCCTTCTGTTGGCCGTTGGTGACCTTTGGGCACAGCCCACCTACGAAAGCGTGTTCGAGCCGGAGGAAACGACCTCCTCTCCCCACCGCTTCTCCGTTTCCGGGAAGATCTCGTACCACACGTTCTGGAAGCAGGGGCTCCTGGACAACGGGGAGGCCTTTGGAAGGCCCGGCCTGGGCGTGGGCAGCCTGACCGGTGTAGGGGGCGAGATCGAGTTCGATTACCACTTCAGGCCCTTCATGGTTTTCAGTGGAACCCTCGGTGGCTATCAGGGGAAAACGGATCAGTACAAGATCGACGTACTCACAGGATATGTCCTGGCCACGGCGAAGCTCCAGAAGGTCACTCGTTTCGCCGACTACTACGTGGGCGCAGGCCTCGGAGCATATTTCAGCCGGATGAAGGCGGACGGCACATCCCATGCCCTGAAGCCGGGCCTGCACGGCCTGATCGGACTCCGAGTCCACGTGACGCCCAAATGGTCGATTCTTCTGGAAGACAGGATGGCCTTCACGTTTCGCGTAGAGGAATTCGGTGACCTCGATCTGGGCGGTAATTTCGTAATGCTCGGAGGCTCGCGTCGCTTTTAACCCCTTCCTTGTGTAACTGCTTCTTTATGCCATTAGAAAAAGCCAAAATGTCCGGGAACCGGAACGAGGAATTCCGGGTTACGGTCCTGCCCGGGGACGGGATAGGGCCCGAAGTCGTCGAGATCGGTGTGCGCGTCCTCGAGGAAGTGGCCCAACGGTTCTCTGTGGCCCTCAACCTGGACTGGGACGATATCGGGTGGGCCGCGGTGAAGCGCTACGGCGTGCCCCTGGCCGACGAAACGCTCGAGCGGGTCAGGAAGAGCGACGCGGTCCTG
The DNA here is from genome assembly GCA_030609865.1 of bacterium. The sequence continues at coordinate 1,421 of JAUWSZ010000074.1, forward strand.
CTGGGTGCGGTGGGCGGCGCCGAGGCGGAGAGCAAGGACTTCGCGATTCGCCCCGAGGCGGGCCTCTTGGCCTTGCGCAAGGGCATGGACCTCTATGCCAACCTGAGGCCCGTGCGCGTCTTTGCGCCCCTGCTCGATGCATCCCCCCTGAAACCCGAGATCGTCAAGGACACCGATCTGCTCGTGGTCCGCGAGCTGGTCGGCGGGATCTACTTCGGAGAGCCCCGTGGGAGAGAGAGGACGAAGCAGGGGGAGGAGAGGGCATTGAATACGATGGTGTACTCGGTTTCCGAGATCGAGAGGGTCGTGCGAATGGCCTTCTCCCTGGCCATGAAGAGAAGGAAGCAGGTCGTCTCCGTGGACAAGGCAAACGTGCTCGACGTGAGCCTGCTCTGGAGGGAGGTTGTCACCCGAATCCATCGGGAGTTCCCGGAGGTGGAGTTGGGCCACCAGTATGTAGACAACTGCGCCATGCAGCTGATTCGTGCCCCGGAGCAGTTCGACGTGATCGTGACGGGCAACCTGTTCGGTGACATCCTCTCGGACGAGGCGGCCGTCCTGGCCGGATCGATCGGCATGCTCCCCTCCGCGAGCCTTGGGACCCAGGGGTCCATGTACGAGCCGGTTCACGGGAGTGCGCCCGACATCGCGGGCCAGGACAAGGCAAACCCTCTCGCCACCATCCTGAGCGTGGCCATGATGTTCCGCTATGCCTTTGGCCTGAAAGAAGCCGGGGCGTTGATTGAACAGGCGGTCCTCGCGGCCCTGGAACAGGGCTACCGAACGCCGGACCTTCGTGCCGAGGGGGCCCGGTTCGTGGGAACCAAAGCGATGGGGGACTGCGTCCTCGATCAGATCGACCGGATCCGCCCGGATGGCCGGTGATGAGAACCATCCGTCTCTACCTGGAATACGACGGAACCAACTATCACGGCTGGCAAGTTCAGCCGAATGCCCCCACCATTCAGGAAAAGCTGGAAGACGCCCTCCACCCGATCCTCGGAGAACGGGTGAGGGTCACCGGAGCGGGCAGGACAGACGCAGGTGTGCACGCCCTCGGGCAGGTAGGGCACCTCCGAACCGCGAGCGACCGGGAAGTGGGGGCTCTCTTTCGCGGGGTGAACAGCCTTCTTCCCGAGGACATCGTCGTGAAGGCGGTCCGGGAAGCCTCCCCGGACTTTCACGCGCGAAGGAGCGCACTGCTCAAACGGTACGAGTACTGGATCCTGAACGACCCGACCCGGTCCGCCTTCCATCACCGGTTTCTCTGGCACGTGAGGGTCGGCCTGGATCTCGCCAAGATGCGAAGGGCGGCCGAGTGCCTGATCGGGGAACATGATTTCGCCTCCTTTCAGGCATCCGGCGGCGAGCCCGGAAGACACACGATCCGTCACCTTCGTCTCCTGGAGATCCGGGAATTCCGGAACGGGGTCATTCGAATCGCGGCGGAGGGCAACGCCTTCCTGAGGGGCATGGTGAGAATCCTGGCGGGCACCCTGGTGGACGTGGGGAGGGGGGTGATCCCGGAACGGGACGTGCCCGGCATCCTGACGGCAATGGACCGCGGGGCCGCGGGAAGGACCGCGCCCGGAAAGGGGCTCTTCTTGAATTGGGTGCGGTACCCGGAGGCTTTCGGGGCCTGTTCACGGGAGACGGTGGGCCCGGGAGAAGGGCCGCTCGCCGTCGGCTGGGCGCCCGTATTTGACAAATCGAGCTAGAGGCACTAAAGTAATTGGATTTTGGTGCATTCACATACTGAGGCCCCCTTTTCAACCGAATCGTATGCGTGGATTGAAATGAAGACCTACTTTGCGAAAAAGGAAGAGCCCATCGAGAAGAAATGGGTGCTGATCGATGCGGAGGGTAAGATCCTCGGTCGGATGGCGACCGAGATCGCGGACATCCTCCGGGGAAAGAACAAGCCTGTCTACACGCCCCATGTCGACACCGGGGATTTTGTGGTGGTCGTCAACGCGGAAAAGGTGCGGCTCACCGGGAAGAAGTGGGAACAGAAGGTCTACTACCACCATTCCGGCTACATCGGCGGCATGAAGGCTCGCCCCGCCAAGGAAGTTCTCGAGAAGAAGCCCGAGGAGCTGGTTCGGCACGCCGTCAAGGGGATGTTGCCCAAGAACCGGCTGGGAAGAAGGATGATCACCAAGCTCAAGGTATACCGTGGTTCGGAGCATCCGCACGAGGCACAAATGCCGGTTCCGCGTTCTCTCTAGAACGGAACGGGCAGGAATCGAATTCCTGATGAAACACGAGAGAGGAGAAGGGACTTAGCATGGAGGGTGCCGGAAAAGAGATCCTATATCCGATTCATTCGGTTGGGAAACGCAAGACCTCCGTGGCCCGCGTTTGGATGAAGCCGGGAAACGGAAACATCCTGGTGAATCGGAAACCGCTGGACGAATACTTCGGTCGAGAGACGTTGAAAATGGTCGTCAGGCAGCCGCTGGAGCTTACGGAGATGAGCGGACGCTTCGACTTTCTCGTCAACGTCAGAGGAGGGGGCAGCTCAGGACAAGCGGGCGCGATCATACATGGAATCTCGAAGGCTCTCCAGATAGTGGATCCGGCCCTGCGGCCTCAGCTGAAGAAGGCAGGGCTCCTCACGAGGGATTCCCGGATCAAGGAGAGAAAGAAGTATGGACAGAAGGGAGCGCGGGCCCGGTATCAGTACTCGAAGCGATAGCCTGCCTTCCGGGACAAGACAAGTACAAGCGTTTGTGGTTGCACCCAAAGGCCTCTTGGAGGCCTTTTTCTTTTCAGCATTCGCTTTCGCGAAGGCTTCGTGCAATATGCGGGCTAGCGCCGCGGCGCGTGAGGGGGGACCCGGAAAGAGGAAGCCGTCGTGAATCCAGTGGCCGTCATCCCAGCCCGATACGGGTCGAATCGCCTTCCAGGCAAACCTCTGCTCGACCTCTGCGGCAAGCCGATCATCCAAAGGGTCTATGAGCGGGTCAAAGAGGCCGGCATCTTCTCCCGGATTCTGGTGGCCACCGACTCGGAGGAGATCGTTCGCCGGGTGGAGGCCTTTGGCGGGGAACCGATGCTCACCTCGCCTCACCATCGAAGCGGCACGGAGAGGATCGCGGAGGTGGCGGGGAGGATCGAGGGGGACTTGATCGTAAACGTCCAGGGAGACGAGCCCTTCGTATACCCGCGGATGCTCGCGGATCTGTGGGAATCGTTCCGAAGGGAGCGGACAGCCGTCGTGGGCACGCTTTGCCACCGGATCTCCAGCCGCCGGGACTTGCGGAACCGGAATGTGGTGAAGGTCGTGACCGACACGAGAGGCTGCGCGCTCTATTTCTCGCGATCTGCGATCCCTTACGGGGAGCCGACTTCCACTGTTGCCGAAATTGACGGTGTGGGAGCGCTGTGGTACAAACACGTAGGGATTTACATGTATCGAAGGAGCTTCTTGCTACGCTACCCGATGCTCGAAAAGTCCCCCCTGGAGGATGCCGAAGGATTGGAGCAGTTGCGGATTCTTGAGCATGGATACGAGATTCGTGTGTACCCGACCGAATGGGAGACATTGGGGATCGACACAGAGGAAGACCTGCTGGAAGCAAGAAGGCGATGCATGGCCGATGCGAGACAACTCTCTTGAACCCTTCTCCTGCGTGAGCCGGTACCGTTCCTGAAGGTCGACCGGGTGAGACCCGCGACCCCTTCGGCAACGCACAAACCCCTTCGAACGAAAGATGTAGATTTTCCCTGTCATGACCCGTTCTGTTCGAATCGGAGACTGGACATTCGGGCGGGAACTGGACTTCCTGCTGATTGCGGGGCCTTGTGTGATCGAGAGCGAAGCCCATGCGATGCGAATGGCCGCTTCCCTGAAGGATTTCGCTGAGAAGGCCGGGGTTCCCCTCGTGTTCAAGGCATCGTACGACAAGGCGAATCGCACCTCGTCAGCATCCTTTCGGGGGCCGGGCCTGGAGGAAGGCCTTCGGATCCTCGCCAAGATCAAACGAGAGATCGGTGTCAAGGTTCTCTCCGATGTGCACGCGGTCGAGGAGGTGGAAGCGGTTGAGGAGGTCCTGGACGTGATTCAGACGCCGGCCTATCTCTGCCGACAGACAGATCTGCTGACCGCTGTGGGAAGAACCGGGAAGGCGGTCAACGTGAAGAAGGGCCAGTTTCTTGCGCCCTGGGATATGGAGCATGTCCTCCAGAAGGTCCGTTCGACGGGCAACGAGAACATCTTGATCACGGAACGGGGATCCTTCTTTGGCTACAATCAGCTCGTCAGTGACATGCGGGCGCTCAGGATCATGCGAGCTTTCGGATTTCCGGTGGTATTCGATGCTTCTCACAGTGTACAATTACCCGGCGGCAGGGGCGATGCATCGGATGGACAGAGGGAATTCATCCTGCCCCTGGCGCGAGCGGCGGTGGCCGTCGGCGTGGACGGGGTTTTCCTCGAGGTGCACGACCAGCCGGACAAGGCTCGGTGCGATGGCCCCAACTCGTTGCCGCTCGAGCAGGTTCCGGAGTTTCTTGATCAAGTCCTGCGCATCCAGGAAATGGTGAGGGAGTGGGAGGGAGGAGATGCGCAGGTCTAACCCCTCGAATTCCTTTACACCTTTCGGTAATCGTTGCTATACTCAAATGATGGATCTCAAGGGTTTGCGTTGAAGGTCGTCAGAGGCATCTTTCTGTGTTGCATCATCGGGGGTTTCGCGGCCCTGTTCTTCGTGCTTAGCCCTTCCCAGAGGCTGATGGAAGGCCGAGAGGAATCGGGAGGGCTCGAAACGGAAGAAGACATCCTCGTGGAGGGGCTTCTGTTCTCGGAATGGGAAGAGGACAGGCTGATCTGGTCGATGGGTGCGGAGCGCACCCGGTATCACCACCCAAAGAAAAAGGCGAGCCTCGAACAGGTGGAAGTGACCTTCTTTCCCGCCACCGGAGGCAAGATGCTGTTGTGGGCAAACCTCGTGGACTATGACGTTCAAACAAAGGACTTGAAGGCGAGTGATTCGGTAAGGGGAAAAAGCGATCAAGGGTATGATTTTGTTACCGAAAGTCTCCTCTATGATGGGGACAAGAGGGAAGTGTCGACGGACGATAAAGTTACCCTGGAAAAAGACCGACTTACCATACAGGGGAGGGGCATGAAGGGTTCTTTGGCGGATCACAAGTTCCGGCTGCTATCGGAGGTTCGGGCCGTGTTCTCTCCGCAAGGAATCGTTCCGCGAGGAGCCGGCAGGGAATGAATCGCTCGGTCTCCAGAGACAGCTGGCGTCCATCTTCCGGGGGGAGATGGAGAGGACCATGGCTCGCGGAGACCCTTCTCCTCCTGTTGGCAATGGGGGCGGCTCCGCTCTGGGGGTTCGAGGGGAATGAGCTTGCACCCCTTGGCGAAGAGTCGTTGGGAAAGAGCCTGCAGAGAGGAGACTGGAACCGGAATGCTCCCGTGGATATTCACTCAGAGGAGATGACCGTCGATTTCGAGAGACACAAGATCGTCTTCAAGGGCGATGTCAAGGTTCTGCAGGCCGATTTTTCCCTGACGGCCGGCGAGGTGACTGCCGTCTTTGGGGAGTCTGCGGACGACATCAAGAAGATCATCGCGGCAGGCGACGTGAAGATCCAGAAGGGGGACAAGATGGCCTGGGGCGAACAGGCCGTCTATGACAGGGGAAGTGCAACGATCCTGCTCACCGGGACCCCGGTCCTGAAGCAAGGTCGGAGCTTCATCAAGGGTGAGGAGATCCGATTCAGCCTCGATGAAGATCGCATGGAAGTCAAGGGGAGCGTGGAGGCGGAATTCCTTCTGTCGGGGCAGAAGGAAGACCTTGAACTCAGGGGTCAGGGAGAGAAGGTGAAAGGTCAAAGGTAAAAGGTGAAAGGTAAAAGGATGGATCAGCGAATGGGCATTCAGAAAGCGGCTCCCCCGGTTGACGGCTCAGCCACCGGGGATTGCTTTGACCTTTGACCTTTCACCCCTTAGCCTTCGACATAGCAGATGGCCGTTTCTCGACAGCTTCGAGGAAAGGGAAGCATGCACCACAGCCTTGTGGCGGAGTCGTTGACCAAGGCCTACCGAAAGCGGACGGTCGTGGATGGTGTGACGATCGAGGTGGGGGCGGGCGAGGTCGTCGGGCTTCTCGGACCGAACGGAGCGGGAAAAACGACGACCTTCAGCATGATCGTCGGCATCACGCGACCGGACAGCGGGAGAATCAGCCTGGACGGTGAGGAAATCACGGAACTGCCGATGTACAAGAGGGCCCGGCGGGGAATCAGCTACCTGCCGCAGGAAACCTCGGTTTTCCGGAAATTGAGTGTTGAGGAGAATATCGATATCGTCTTAGAGGCCCTTTCGATCAACGGGGAAGAACGAAGAAGGCTTCGAAAGATGTATTTGGAGGAACTCGGAATCGATCATCTGGCCAAGAGCAAGGCTTCGCAGCTCTCCGGCGGAGAACGGAGACGGGTGGAAATATGCAGGGCAAGGGTCATGAACCCTTCTTTCATGCTGCTCGACGAGCCTTTCGCAGGGATCGACCCGATTGCCGTTGCCGATATCCAGGGAATCATCGCGGGTCTGAAGTCAGAAGGGATTGGGATCCTCGTTACCGATCACAACGTGCGTGAGACGCTCGGCATATGTGACAAGGCGTACATTCTCGACAAGGGCGTTGTCCTGGAGGTGGGAGACAAGGAGACGATTGCCTCGAGCAAGAAGGCTCGGGAGATCTATCTTGGAGAGCAGTTCGCCCTCTAGGAGGCTGTTGAAAAAGCGCTGATGCGCAGGCCGCTGAAGAGCGTCCAGGTGCAAGGCACAC
>JAUWSZ010000119.1 GCA_030609865.1 bacterium
CCCCGATTCTGGCAGGAGGAGCGCCCGGGTCGATCGCCGAGGACTGGTTCGCCCCGTACGTGCAGTCCTTCGTGCAGGAGGAGACGAACAAGGCCATGGGAATCGCCGGCGGGATCACGGCGGTGGGGGAGGTCGCGCCCAAGGCGGGCACCCTGAGCGAGGTGTATTGTGGGTTGTGGGAGTGCCGGACGCTCCTGGAGGTGCTCGAACGGGTGGGCAGACCGGGGTTGCACCTGGGCCTGTTGTGTACGGTGAGCACCGTGGGTGGGACCATGGCCTGTGTGGGCCCCGGCCTGCGAGGACCGCACAATACCCAGATTGGAATCCACATCGTTCCGGAACAGAAGCTCGACTGGACGCGCCTGTTGCTGGCGCAGTTCTGCGAAGAGAGGGGCATCACGCCCTGGACCAGCTGTATGTCCATGGTGGGCGCCCTCTGCCGGGATGGGGCGGAAGCGGCGATCGGTCTCGTTGCGAACTTGCTGGGACAGTTGAGCTACGGGCACGGGACCATGAGCAGCCTGTTCTCCACCCACCTTGACGGGAGGTGGGCGGACGCGGAGACGCAGTGGGCCTTCAGTGGGGCCGCTCGGGCATCGGAGCGCAACATCCATGTGCCCATTGCCGGGGTGTGCGGCGGCATGGAGCAGGTGTGGAGGACCGAGGCGGCCATGTATCAGGCGGCTGCCATGGCCGTGTCGAACACGGCGAGTGGATTCTGCTACGCCTGGATCGCGGGCCATTCAGGGCTGGAGACGCGCCTGGTGGGGGAAATCCTGAAAGCGGTTTCCGGCATGGAGCGGGACAAGGCGAACGAACTCCTGAAGGCGATCCTGGAGGTGACCGAGCAGAAGGTCAGGGAGACATCCGGTCCGAGGGCATTCCCGGATGCGTACGACCTGAAGACGGTCGAGCCGAAACCGGCGCTGGTGGCCGACTACGACCGAGTGAAAGAGAACCTCGCGAAGCTGGGTGTCCCCTTCTCCTAATCTCTCCGTCATTCCCGCGCACGCGGGAATCCCTTGAGTACTGAAGCTGTCATTCCCGCGAACGCAGGGAATCCAAAAGGGGCGGGGGGACAAACTTCGCGGAGTGACAGGCACTGTGGGTTGAATGAGAGGAGAAAGAGGAATGACTCTCCCTACGGACCCGACGTGGTATTCCGACGTACAGGCCCCCATGGTGGTGGGTGATCCGGAGGCAGCCCAGTGGGATGAGGAAGTCGACGTTGCCATCGTCGGGTTTGGCGGTGCGGGCGCGTGCGCGGCGATCGAGGCAGCCGACAACGGAGCCCGGGTCATGGTGGTCGACCGGTTCATGGGAGGAGGTGCGACGGTCGTGAGCGGGGGCGTGTTCTATGCGGGCGGCGGTACGTCCCATCAGCGAGAGGCAGGCGTGGAGGACACACCGGAGGAGATGTTCAACTACCTCTCGATGGAGACGAAGGGGTGTGTCGAAGAGAGCACGTTGAAGGAATTCTGCGACAAGAGCAATGAAACCCTGATGTGGCTGGAAGAGCAGCACGTTCCCTTTGAGGGAAGTCTGTGTCCGTATAAAACCTCGTATCCGACGAACAAGCATCGGTTGTACTACTCGGGGAATGAAACGGTCGAGGCGTACAGCAAGAATGCCCGGCCTGCACCTCGTGGCCATGTTGCTAACGGCAAGAAGGGAATGAAGGCGGTTGCCGGGCCCGCTTTTTACGAGCCCTTGAAGGCGTCCGCACTGCGCAAGGGAGCCATCCCAAGACTGCAGGCCCGCGTCGAGCGCCTGGCCGTGGACAGCGAGGGTACGGTCGTGGGACTGGAGTGCCGGGAGATCCCTCGAGGTACGATCTGGTCGCGGTTGCACAGGTTCCTCGCCGCTGCCGACGCAATGGTCTACCGGTTCGTACCGGCCCTCGGGAGTCTGTTGCGTTCGGTGGTGGAAAGGATTGAGAAGAGGAAATCGAAACCGAGAAGGATTCGAGCCCGGCGTGGCGTCATTCTCTCTGCGGGTGGGTTCATCCTCAACAGCAGCATGGTGGAACATTACGCCCCGAACTACAAGGACGGGCTGCCACTCGGAACGGCCGGCGACGACGGCAGCGGTATTCGGCTCGGAGAGAGCGTGGGTGGGGTTGCGGACAGGATGGAGAGAGTGTCGGCCTGGCGTTTCATCAACCCGCCCCTGGCCTGGGCGATGGGGATCATCGTGAACAGCGAGGGCGAGCGCTACTGCGACGAAACGGTCTACGGATCGTTTCTCGGGGAGCGGATGTGCGAGGATCAAGGGGGCAGGGCGATTCTTATCATCAACCGAATCCTTTACAGGCAGGCCTTGAAGGAGATCATGCCCGGGAAGGTGATGCCCTTTCAGGTGATGGCGGCGGCAAGCAACATGTTCTTCAACGCCAAGAAGGGGAAGACGGTCGAGGACCTTGCCATGACCTGCAGCATGAGCCCTGAGAAGCTCAGAGCCACGATCGACGCCTACAATGAGGCCGCCGCAGGGAAGACCCGGGACCCCTTCGGGAAGCCGAAGAAATACACGGCCAGCCTGGAAGAAGCCCCCTACTACGCCATGGACGTATCGGCGGACAGCAAGGTGTTTCCGTGTCCGATGATTACGTTTGGCGGCCTGGTGGTGGACGAGAAGACCGGCCTGGTGAAACGGGCTGACGGTTCAACGATCCGAGGGTTGTACGCTGCAGGTCGAACGGCGGTCGGCATTGACTCCAATTTCTACGTAAGCGGGCTGTCGATCGCTGACTGTGTGTTCTCCGGCCGTCGAGCCGGCCGCCATGCGGCGTCCGTCTCGGGATGAGTGCAAGGTTTCTATTCCCTCTCCCTTGAGGGAGAGGGTTAGGGTGAGGGTGTCACAGAAGCTTCCCTGATTCCCCGCCTTCGCGGGGACAGGCTCTGACCTTCTGTGTCCGGTGAAACCTGATGTCTTTCGCGGAGGTTGTTACAAATGAGCGCTAACAAAGCGGCAACGAATTGGGACTACACGGTGGATATTCTGGTCGTGGGATCGGGTGGTGGCGCCATGGCCGCCGCTGTGTGCGCGCACGATCGGGGCGCCTCAACGATGTTGATCGAGAAGGACGAGTATTACGGCGGCTCGACCGCGATGAGTGGCGGCGCCCTGTGGATCCCGAACAACCATTTGATGGAGGAGGTGGGGGTGAAGGATACCCCGGAGGAATCGCTTGAGTATCTCAGGCAGATAACGAAGGGGGATGTGCCGGAAGACCGACTGGAGGCCTACGTGAAATACGCACCGGAGATGGTCGCGTACTTCTGCGAGAATTCGAGGCTCGAGTTCCAGGCCTTGCCCGAGTATGCAGACTACTACCCCGAGGTTTCCGGCGGCAAGCCGGGCGCCCGTACGATCGAGCCCATCAACTTCGACGCCCGACTCCTTGGCGAGGAGTTCCTTCGGATGCGAGAGCCGGCCCTCCAGACGCTGATCATGAAGCGCATGGCCATGACCGCGAAACAGGGACACATGCTGCTTTGCCGCTCGCCCGGGTGGGGGAAGCTCACGTTCAATCTGATGGCAGGCTACTGGATCGACATCGGGGGACGGTTGAAGTCAAAGCGTGATCGAAACCTGGCCCTCGGCAACGCGCTGACTGGAATGCTGCGGCTCTCACTGATGGAGCGCGATGTGTCGCTCTGGCTGAAGACGAGTGCACGGGAACTCATCGTGGAGGAGGGGAGGGTGGTCGGCGTCCTGGCGGAGCGGAAGGGTGAAACGGTTCGTATTCGAGGGGAAAAGGGCGTGATCCTGGGTGCGGGTGGTTTCGAGAGCAGCGACGAGATGCGCAAGAAATACCTGCCCAACCCGACGCAGGCGGAGTGGACGTGCGGCAGCCCGTGCAACACAGGAGACGGGATCCGCATGGGCATGGAAGTGGGTGCCGCCCTCGAGTTGATGGACGATGCCTGGTGGGGGCCTACCACGGTCGTGCCGGGCGAGGACCAGGCGCGGATGCTCGTCGTGGAGAAGAGCCTGCCGGGGTGCGTGTTCGTCAACGTGCGCGGAGAAAGGTTCGTCGACGAAGCGGCGCCCTACATCGACATCGTGAATGCAATGTACCAGGCTCACAAGCCGGACGCGTCTTGCGTCCCTGCCTACATGGTCTTCGATGCGACCTATCGTAAGAAATACCCATGCGGGCCGTTCCTGCAGAGCTCACAACAGCCTGACTGGAGACTGCCGAAAGAGTTGAAGCAGGGGTACTTGATGAAGGCCGAGACCCTAATCGGTCTCGCGGAGCAGATGGGGATCGACGCGGAAGGGCTCGAGGCAACGGTCCGGAAGACGAACGAGTATGCGCGGACCGGAAAGGACCTGGATTTCAACAAGGGAGACAGCCTCTACGATCGCTACTACGGGGACGCGAACGTCAAGCCCAACCCGTGCCTGGCGCCGATTGAAACGCCTCCGTTCTACGGGCTCGAGATTCAGGCCGGGGACCTGGGTACGAAGGGGGGGCTCAAGACCGACGCCCGTGCGAGGGTGCTGAACGAGGCAGGCCAAGTGATTCCGGGGCTTTACGCCATCGGGAACTGCTCCGCTTCGGTCATGGGGCGAACCTACCCGGGAGCCGGGTCCACGATCGGGCCGGCCATGACCTTCGGCTACATCGCCGTCCTCGACGCAATTCCCGCTTGAGCCACTTCCGACCTACGCAAACAGAGAACATCCGGGCACACTGCTTAGCGGTATCAAAACTGCGATGGTGCCCCCGTGGAGCACTGCATAGGCGAAGGAGTTGGGCATTGTTGCAGCAAGTCCTCATGAGGGAACTTGGCTGACGAATTGGTGCGCATAGTAGGGATTGTGGTTCCTCATCCCGGCTGAAAACGACGTATAGTTGCTCATAGTGTGGAGCCGATAACTAACCGCATTTTTTGCACATATCTTCATGCCGATTTATTGGGTGGGAAATGGTCCCAATTTCCGCTCAAACGAAGGAGGTGTCCCATGAAGATCAGAGAAGCCGTAGACCGCTGCCTGTCAAGCCGTGGGGTCAGATCGTCATTCTGAATCTTGCGGCGGGCGCGGCATCGAACGCCTCGTGCAGGAGGCGTGTCGTGTCGGTATCACCCTGGAAAGGGAACAATCTTCGAGCGAAGAATGCGACGGTCTCGAGTCACGAGGGGAACGCGGTGAACGACACTCGTTGCGGCAATGAGCTCGTTCGCCGGGTCGCCAGTGAAGTCCAGCTGAGTCGAAATGCGCGTGATCTCGAGATCCAGCGGCCACACGTGTATGCTGGACAATGCGGTGGTCACCTCGGGATCGTCAAGATCCAGCGTTACCCTTCCGAGTTGGACGAGCTTTGCGAGCTCCCAGAGAACGATAGAGGCAATACTCCACGAGTCGTTCGCGAGCAGTTTTCGCTCGCCAGGCTTGATGTCGCCGCGGAGCGCATGAACGAGAACGTGCGTGTCAAGATTGAGCATCAGCGTCCCACGCGATCCCTGTGGAGAGAATGTCACCCTCGATCTCTATCTTGTTCCGAAGGGACCCAATGAGGTTCGCGGGTGGTTGGGGGTATGGGATGACGCGCGCGACCGGCTTCCCGTGTTTCGTGATGATCAGCCCATCCGGTGTGAGCTTGTCGAGCAATGCGAGGCACTGTTCCTTGAACTTCGCGGCACCAATTGTCTTCACCGTTGACCTCCTGTGGACGACAATTGTGACCAGTCATATAATATAGTCACATTTTCTGCGTCTCAAGTCCCAATGTGGCAAGCCGTGGGGTCAGGTCGTCATTCTACATTTTACGGCGAGCACCCGATGCGGTCGCCGCGCAGGATGACGAAACCCATTCCATGGTTTCCTCTCTGCCGGGTTTGCCCGAGGAGGCGTGCCAGACGTACGGCCGCGCCTGAGAAACCGAAGACTGTGTCAGAAGATCATGTTCTCGGACGATCCGGATCGCGGAGCGTTTCCGGCTCATGCCGCTGAGGGGCTTCTCCGCGGAATGAATCACCGACTGTCTCGTTCCGGACGATTGCGGAATTCTCGGTGTCCGGGTACCGTACGAGTCTTTCGCCTTCAGAGACAACAGCTACTGCTGTGACCGCGGCTGAAGTCACCATCACGGCCGGAATGGCTACACATCCACCCGACACGACGGAACCAAGACCTAGAGAAAGGGCCAGCAAGACGTTCGGAAAGGCACTCAGGTATTTTTCGCCCCGTGGACGAACCGAACTATCATGTATGGGTTTGCGCCGTTTCATTTTCTTCCTCCCTCGCATGACGACCTTTATGAAATTAGGATGCGTTTCCTGATAGTAAGGATCCGGGCGTGGGCAGAAAGGTTACAGGTTGTTCAATGTGTTGAAAATGAACCGATCTTTCTTGGGTCGGGGGGGTGAGGACACTGGCGCTAGCGGGATGACTTGGAAATATCGTCATGTTTCAGGAGAGTCTTGCCGTTCAGTGCTGTTATGGGAACCTATAACAGCACGAACAACTCTAGATCTGCCAGGGGCACATAGCGATATTTCCAAGTCATCCCGCTAGCAGCCCGTTGAAGAAGTGGCTGTTGGAGGCTGTTCAAAAAGTTCCAGATGCAAGGCAGGCAAAACATGCCCCCGCGAAGGCGGGGGTCCATGTAACGATGAAGCGTACTTCCTGTACGTTGAATGACGAGGGATGAAGCCGAACGCCGCAGATGGGACTTTTTCAACAGCCTCCGAGGGGCTGGTCCCGAAAAGCCGGTGGAACAGCCATGAAAGCAGAGCTCAAGTTGTTCGGTGCTATCCTGGGTTCCGTCGGGGATTTGTGTGTGTAATTCCCTGTCACGGCTCGATTTGCTGGGGCTCCGTCTCTGCCTCCCCCTGTCGCCCGGCACAAATCTCGTCCGCGACAGGCCAATTGCACCAGATGGGCGTTTTTCAACGGCCTGCTAGAGAATCGGAGAGAACAGTCGGGCCAGCCTGACCCCGAAATCGAACACGAAGCCCCGGGTCA
>JAUWSZ010000161.1 GCA_030609865.1 bacterium
CGAAGCAAGGTCTCGAGGAACAGCAGGGGTTCCGTTCGAAGCTCAACATCATTTCGATGACGACCAAGGACGACGAATTGCGCTACTGCGCAGAGGAAGCAGCCGGGGAACTTTAGCCCCCATTTCTGTGCCAGTGCCCGAATTTGACGATGCGATAGAGCTCTGTAAGGCCTTGCCGTTAGGTATAAGGTATTAGCCCACCCCACTCCCATCCGTTCGAGGACGAGGACGAGAGAGAGCCCCGGTGGTGGCAAGGGCTGGGAGCTAATACCTAACAGCTAATACCCAATACCCAACAGGGGATGAGTCAGGCGGCTTGCCGAGGCGGACGACGGGCAGAAGGCTCTCCTTTGAGGAAGCTCTTCACTCGGAAGCGGACCCACGGATCTTTGTCGTGTTCGTGTTTCTTCAAGACCGCGTAGACGGAGTTTCCGCCGATCTTTACCAGGGCCATCAAGGCCGCCTTGCGCAAACCGGCGTTCACACGCTTCTTCCGCCAGGGGAGCTTTCCGTTCGAGGCCAGGAGTTGGCCGAGCTTCTGGATAACCTGCGGGTCATTGAAATGGCCAAGGGCGTGACACACCCCTTCTGAGAAGCGACTCTCCCCCATCTTACGTCGTGCGTGGATCTTGTCCAGGTAGCCGAGCAGCTGGGGGAGGCACCGGGAATCTCCAAGCTTCCCGAGGGAAAGACAAATCTCGTAGCGGAAGCGATCCGGACAGGCGGGCAGGACTTCCAGCAGAAGCCTGCTGGCGTCTGCCGGAAACTGGGTCTCCAGCTGGTGGAGGGCCTCCCGCACGGGAGCCTCCTCGTCTTGCTGCAGGGCTGCCACGAGGACGCTCTGCCATGCCTTCTCCTCGAGAACAGGCGCCGCGTCATGGAGGAGTCGAAGCTTGACGGAGGGGTCTGTGCGGCTTTCCATGTCCCCCTGTATTCGCCTCGGGAGATCGGGCGCAAAGGATTGCAGGAAGCGTGCACAGATGCGCCCTGCATGGGCGTCATCGGTCCGGGACAGGAAGAAATAGAGGGGGTCGGCGGCCTGAGGACCCATCTGGGAGATCCGTTGATAGCCGACTGCCTCACGTTGCGATTCTCGGGACAAGATGTCCGCCAGGCAACATCGAACGTCGTCTTCAGCAAGGGGCTCGAAATCCGTCCCTCCAATTTCGGGCGAGATTTCCGCGAGGGGCAGGGCCTTCTCGCCGGTGGTCTCCGTCGGGGCGATTTCCGCAAGCCCGCCGGGCTGGCCTGCCGCCGCGGAGACGCTCTCACGCAGTGCGGGCAGGAGTTCTCGGGCCTTCTCCAGGAGCGAGACAAAACCCTTGACCTCTTCCGGGTCGATCGTTTCCTCTCCGGCCGTGTCTTGAATGGAGAGGATTTTCGATTCCAGGGCACCGAGGAGCTGGGACAGACCCTCGATCGGGTTCTCCGACGGCTCGGAAGACAAGACGAGCGGACCATCCACGAAAAGATTGGAATCGGAGACGGCGATATAAATCTTCGCGTTCACCAGGATGTGTTCCATGTCCTCCCGGTCTTCAAAGGCATCCCACTGCGCGTTCGGGTCGAGGGAATCGGTCAGGACCGAATTCCAGGTGCTCAGGAAGGCCTTGAGTTCGGCAAGGGTCAATCCCTTGTGAAAGGACATGTCTTTCAGGCTTGCGTCTGCAAGGAACCGATAGAATCCTTCGGCGGCAGTCCTCTCCTCACCCTTCCAGGGAGGCGGTTCCCCGTTGACGAGAACGACGCCATCCGCCTCTGACAGGTGGACGGAGTCCGTGAACTGGAAGGCCCCGTCCAGGCCGTCGAGCAACCTCTGACAGGCCGACGAAACGGTCTGGCTCGTCTCCGGATACAGGCGAAGATTCTGTATGGCGGCCCGCAACAGGTGGAACAGGGACTGGATGTGCGGCCACCCCTCCTGGGGACTCGGACCGTGCGTGATCGGGCCGGTCCGTTTCTTCTTCCTTGTGGGTGCGGACAGCACGGTGGCTTGATTCGGCGCCGCGAGCAGGTTGAATTTCTCTTTTATGGTTTTCAACTCTGTCTGCAGGCCGGCCATCTCGGCATGGTAGAGCAGCGGACCGAGCTGCAGGAGATTCGGTTTTTGGCGGAGTGATTCGAAGAGCCTTGCCATCTGGAGATGCCAGGTAATCCGATCCTCCTCGGGGACCTGGTCGTACGAAACCTTTTGCGCCGTTCTCGAGCTGAACCGAAGATCGCTGTACTCCCACCGGGAACTCGACTGTAAGACGCCGAACCTGCGCGCCTTGTACAAAAGGTCCCACAGATGTCCCTCGTTCGATTGCTCGAGTTTCTGGAGGAGTTCAGGCTCTATCTCCGGC
Source organism: bacterium (assembly GCA_030609865.1). Next base: position 2,346 of record JAUWSZ010000161.1, read on the forward strand.
CCCATCATCGAAGCCTTCTCCAGCAAGGTACGCACCTCCGGGTCGAGGGTGCAGAGTCTGTTCTCCAACAGGGATTCCAGGGTGTCGGGGAGGTCGTGAAGGCTGTCTCCCTCCCATCGCCAGGCGCTTCGGTGATAGACGAGCTTCCCGGTCTGAACGAGGTACTTGAGGGCCTCCTCGAGGTGCGAGGGACTCCCATGGGTCTGGAGGAGGAGTTCTGTGTGGAAGAGGGGCTCCACACGGAGGGTCGGGAACACGGTTCTTACCACCTCTTCCACGTCTTCTCCCCGGAAAGGCTTCAACTCGACGATCGGCAGGGACATCTCGTGAAAGAGGGCGAAGGCGGGCTGTCCGTCGGTCGTTTCCGGTGTTGAACCTGAGGGCTCGAGAGAGACTTGATCCTCCGAAGCGGCCATGAACACGAAGGGGCTGGGGCCGTCATCATCTGCCCGGTGGAAGGCCTGCAGAAGGGCCACCATGAAGGGGTCCAGGAGGTCGGCATCGTCGATGAGAAGGACCAGCGGGGTCTTCTTCTCGATGGACGCCAGGGTGCGGACGAGGAAATGCCCGGCGGCTTCGGCGGACAACGTTTCCGGGGCAGCCTGGGTGCCGGCAAGGAGCGCTTCCCAGAGCGATTCATCGGGTGCTTGCAGGGAGGCCCCCAGGCGTTCGCGAAGCTTCTCCACTGTGCCGAAACGCTCGAGGAACCCCTTGATGAGGGCTCCGTACGGGAGTTCCCGCAGTTGTTCCGACCCGGACAGGTGCATCACACAGAAATCGGTGTCATCGATCGCCTTGCCGATTTCCTGAAGGAAGCGGGTCTTGCCCGAGCCTGGGTCCCCTGTGCAGAGGACGAAGGAGGGGAGTGCCGACGGCCCGGGTGCCTTGCGCCGGGCAAGGAGCGTAAGGATTTCTTCCAACGCCTCGTTCCGCCCTATGTACTTGGGGCAAGGAAACAGGTTGGACAGATCGTCCCCTCGCATGATGCCAACCCCTTCCTCCGGGGGCAGGCAGGCCTGATTCCGGCCCTGCTGCTTGGCCGCATAGAGGCCTTGGTCCGCTTTTTCTATGATCGCTTCCCAGTTGTCCCCGTCCGCGGGGAACGAGGCCGCACCGATGGAGAGGGTCAGCTGAATGTATTCGTCGCGGTCGTTCAGGGGGAGGGCCCTCTTCTGCACCCTGTCCACGAGCCTGCCGGCCCTCTGAAGCCCCGCATCCCGGTCCACCCCCGGGAGGAACACGATGAATTCGTCCCCTGCGTACCGGACGGTGGTCTCCTCCCCCTCCAGGGACTCGGTGAGGAGCCTTGCCATCGTCACGAGCACGTGGTCGCCGGTCTGGTGGCCGTAGGAGTCGTTGATATCCTTGAAAAAATCGATGTCCACCAGCAGGAAGCTGTAGACGGTCTGGTCCGAGGCCTCTTCCAGGGGCCTTGTCAGGCTTTCACGGAAGTACCTGAGGTTGTACAGGCCGGTCAGATCATCCCGATAGGCAAGGGCGATGAGTTCGTCAACGTCTCTCGTGGGCAGCATGCGAGCGGCTTCGTCGCTTTTCGCGTGTTCTGGCCTTGAAAAGGCCGTTCTTGTATACCTGTCCTGTATTTGTACAGGAGTTCCTACTAGAATATTTCGGATCTTTCAGGAATATTCTTGATGGGGAAGAAAGGAGGTTCTTATGAGAGTCATCGCGGATCTCTGTGTCGTGCCGCTGGGAGTAGGCGTTTCCGTGTCATCCTATGTCGCAGAGGCGGAGAAGATCCTGGAGAGGAGGGGGCTCTGCCCGCGGCTGCACGCCTATGGAACAAACCTGGAGGGAGAATGGGGGGAGGTGATGGACGGCATTCGCGAGGTTCACGAGAGGCTGCATCAGATGGGAGTCCCCCGGATCACCTCGAACATGCGGTTCGGCACGCGGACCGACAGGGAGCAGACCGGTGCGGAGAAGATTCGGAGCGTCGAGGAGAAGATGTGAACAGAAGCCATCGGCCGCCGATTGACACTGAAATCATCCGACCCGTATGATGTTCCGGCCCGGGAGAGGTGCCCCGGGTCCGAACGCCTTCCTGATGAGGAGTCGATGCACGATGGATCTGTCCATCCTGATCGTGAACTGGAAGACCCGTGACTATTTGCGTGACTGCCTTCAGGCGATCCGGGATACGGTGAAGGAGATCTCCTACGAGGTGATCGTCGTGGACAACGACTCCCGGGACGGCAGCGCGGAGATGGTCCGGGGGGAGTTCCCTGAAGTCGATCTCATTGCATCCGAGGAGAACCTGGGGTTTGCCATCGGGAACAATCTGGCCTACGGGCGATCGTCGGGCCGCCATCTGCTCATCGTGAATCCTGACATCGTTCTGCAGGAGGGTGCGGCCGCGGCGCTGGTTGAATTTGCGGATTCCCATCCGGATGCGGGTATCGTCAGCCCCATGTTGTTGAATCCGGATGGCAGCTTTCAGCAATTCTACGGCCGTATTCCCACCCTTTCCACCGTCTTCTTCATGTACACATCGATCGGCCCCAAGATCGATGAGCGTCTGCTCGGTCGTCGGATGTTCCGGCGCGAGCGGTACATGAACTACGGGGATTTCCGTGAAACCGTTTCTTTCACAGACGGGGGGCCGGGATTTCACTGTATCCTCGTCCCGAGGCGTCTGATCGAGGAGGTTGGTTTCTTTGATGAACTTTTCCCCGTGTTTTTCAACGATGGTGATTTTGGCCGTCGTCTCTTGGATGCGGGCTACAAAGCCTATATATACCCACGCGCGCAGGCGTACCACCACCACGGCAGCTCCATCAAACAGCTCTCACAAATGCTTTTCAACCAGGAGTGGATCTACGGGCTCCGGACCTACTATTCGAAGCATAGAGGTTTTCTCTACAATCTCGCCATCGATCTCGTGCTGAGCCTGAACATGCTGTGGAACCTCCTCGTCAATCTTCGAGCCATTGTGCTCAGGAAGAAAAAGGTCTCGGAGTTGTTCGCCCCCGTGAGGGATTTCAAAAGGATCATGGCTTACCGTCCTCCGAACGCCCGCATCACGACAGCTTTCCACCCGGGGACGCCGAAGGTCTGAGTTGCTTGCCGCCGATCCCTCTCCCAGTGGCTGAATCACAGGACAGGAGGCGCCTCTGCTTGACACTCGATCGTTCCCGCCCCTATACTTTTTGAAGAAGCTGAACATCCTGCAGATGTTTCTGGAACTGGGTATATGAGCACAGGCGCCCCATCCCGAAGAATCTTCCTGAGCGGCGGTTCCGGGCTCCTGGGGAGAGAACTCCGCAAACTAGATCCATCGATCGTCGCTCCGCCGCACGCCACGTTTGATGTCACCGACTTGCGCCAGACAGTGGAGATCTTTCGAGGGTTTCCTGCCAGCCTGTACATTCACTGTGCCGCCATTGTTGGAACGGACGAGTGCCGGGATGCTCCGGCTGCCGCGCTGGATGTCAACGTGGGCGGGGTTCTGAATACCGTCAAGGCAAGCATCGAGTATTCTTGCCGATATGTGTATCTTTCGACGGACTATGTTTTTGAGACGAACAAGACCAAAGAGGGAGATTTTTTGGAGGAGGACCCGATCGGCGCGGTGAACCTGTATGCTCGTACGAAGATAGCGGGGGAGATGATCGCCGCAGCCAATCCGGACCATCTGATCATACGAACGAGTTTCGTTGGAAGGGAGTCGATCAAGTACAAAGGGGCCTTCACGGATCAATACACGACACGGGACTATGTGGATGTGTTGGCTCCACAAATCCTGGAAGCGGCCAAGAGCACGCTGACAGGGGTTGTTCATATCGGGACGGAGAGGAAATCCCAGTACGATCTCTTGAAGATTGCTTTTCCGGAGATCGCGCCGACGAAGCGGGCAGATGTCAATCCTACAATCGCAGCCGATACCTCCCTCAACTGTGATCGATGGAGACATCTTCAGCGGAATCACAACCGGGAAGAATAGAAGGACAAGGGGGTACAAGGTGGGCCTCAAGCAATTCGACATC
>JAUWSZ010000165.1 GCA_030609865.1 bacterium
CGCTGGCCCGACTCGTCATGAGGGTGGCCAATCGGTTCGCCGTTCGAAGGGTCTATACGAGTGCGGCGCTCATGTGCTCGATCTCCCATATGGAGCGCCCTCGCGTTTGGGGGGTTGCCACCCACCGGGAGCTCCTGCCCGAGCTGGAAGAGTTAGGGGTTCGTCTGCTCCCGGAGGGACACGTGAGCGGCCTGAACGGATTGCTCCTGGGAGTGGGACAGCGGATGGGATTCGAGGGGCTGTGTTTCCTGGGGGAACTGCCATACTACACCATCGGGATGGACAACCCGAAGTCAAGCCTGGCCGTTCTCGAGAGGCTCTCCAGGTTCTGGAAGATCCGTCTCGACACCTCGGATCTGCGCGAAGCAAGCTTGAAGAAAGAGATCGAGATCGAAGAATTCATCCGCCAGGGCGAGAAAAGCATTCCTTCCGATGCGTGGGAAGACGAAGGGGGGGGCAAGGAAGCCGACACCCAACAATACAACTAGAAAATGGCTTTCTGTTTCTTCAGTCGATTAATGCTGCCCGGGAACGACACGGGTCTCAGGTGTGACTGGATCTTCTTGCAGATCACCTCCGGCCTCCTGGCACTGAAGGCGTATACACGGCGCTGGTCCGCCTCTCGAACGACGATTTTGACGGCAATTCCCTGGTCGCCCGGGACGTTGTACATGGTCGAGCCGTCCGTTCCCTTTCGAATGCCCCACCCCAGATAGTCCCCCAACTGATACCGGAACACCTCGGCGTTCAGGACATCCGTGTACTTGAACTGCTTTGAGAGCAGGTAATAGCCGAATTGGATTCCCTTGGCCGACAGAGTGACCCGCAGGGACAGGAAAATGTGCAGAACCCACAAGACGAAGACAAACACCAGGCACAGCGAGAGGTTGAGGACATCGTTCGATTCCGTGTCCCATACCGGGGAAAGCAGGTAGAAGCCGATCATGATGCCGAAGAAACCGTAAACGACCACCCGCAGCCAGAGGGGTGCCGACAAGATCTCCTGATACTCGATCTTGCTCAGTCCCTTCGACCGTGCCGAGGACCGGGAACGAGGCTTCAGGTCGATGATCTTCGAGGAGGAATCCTTCTTCATGGCGCTCTTTGCCTCTCCTCTTTACAATACGGCCTTATATCATAAAAATCAAGGCTTTTGAGGAGGATAGGCGTTATGCAGGCTATACGCCGTCGAAGTTGGTCCGGGAAGCGTCCTGGCGGGCCATCTTTCTCTGGGAGATGTTCATGAACCATGAGGCAATCGAGGCCTTGGACTTCGGTACGGGAAGGCGCCGGAGGATGGACCGCCACGAGTAGAACCCCCTGTACATCGCCCGGATGCCCTCTTCCAGTTGTTCCGCGGTGAAGTGCTCCGGGTGGATCTCTGCGATCACGCCAGGCCACCTCCCCATGTTCTTCTCGTCCCGCAGCCTTCCATCGGCCACGAAGCGGTCGTAAATCTTTGTCCCCTTGTGAGGGGAGAAGACGTTGAAGAAGGCGACGTGTACCTTGTTCTTGTCGAGGAAGTCCAGGGTGGTCCGGAAATCCTCCAGCCGATCCGTGTCCCAGCCGAAGATGAGATTGAAGGAGAAGCTGATGTCCAGGCGCCTCAGGATCTTGACCACCTCTTCCAGGCGATCCGCAGGGGTCGTGCTCTTGTGCATGCCCTTCAGCGTCTCCGGCCGGAGGCTCTCCACGCCCATGTTGATGTGGAGCAACCCGCTTCTCTTTGCGAGGTCTATCATCTCGAGATCGAGAACGCGGTGGGCGTTCCAGAGGGTCGACCAGCGGATCTTCAGGGGGAGAAGCCTCTCCATGAACTCCATCGTGCGCGACCGGTTGCCGACAAAGGTGCTGTCCGCAAAGAAGACCTGACGACTCCGGCTGTGCCGGATTTCGTCGATGACCTCGTCCACGGGGCGCATCCGGTATTTCTGCCCCAGGTAGTACCTCTCGGAACAGAATTCGCAACGATACGGGCATCCCCGGGTGGTCTGTATGGCCACGGTTCGAAAACGGGACAAGGTGCTCGGATCCAGGAGATCATGTCTCGGCAAGGGGAGACCCCGTAGATTGTGAAGGTCGGAAGCCTGATACCGGGGCTTGAGCCTTCCTTTTGTGAGGTCGTCCAGTATCTCGGGGACCAGGGTTTCCCCCTCCCCGATAGCGATTGCGTCCGCATGTTCCAGGACCTCGTCCCCGTAGAAGGTCGAGTGAGGCCCCCCCATCACGACCGGGATTCCCTTTTGCCGGTAGGCGTCCGCGATCTCGTAGGCGCGGAGGGAGTTGAGGATGTGTACAGAGATGAAGACGCAGTCACAGGGGGCCTCAGGATCCCAGTCCTGGATCTGTTCGTCCGTGATGCGGATCTCGAAGCCCTCGGGGATCAGGGCCGCCAGATAGGGCAGGGTGAGAGGGATCACCTCCCGCGTCTTGGTCTTGTAGAGCCTCTTCTGGGACGGACCGGAGAAATGGGTCGGTTGTATGATGTGGACGCGCATGGTTTTCGGTTCACCGGCTGCTCGAATTCAAGATCCATAATAGACGAGAACACTCTTTTACAGGTGAAAGGGAAAAGGGTCAAGGCGAAAGGGATGGATCAAGTATGGAAGAAGGAATCAGGGCCTACGAGTCCTTCAGGTAGGGTTCCAGGAGATCCCTCCATCTTGCCCTTGCGCCTATGTGCAGCATGTTTCCGTAATGCCCCCCGATCGTCCGGCCGATGAAAACGGTCTCCCGGGAAGGCTTGAAATGGAACATCTTGGAGACGCCGAGGGGCGCCAGTTCCACGAGCCTCTCGTGGATCTTGGACGCCCCGAAATCGTAAGGCTCTCCGGGACGGAAGGGTTCCCGCAATATCTCCACGTACTGCCGGTAGAAATCTCGATCCGGTGCCTTTCGTCTCGGATCTCTTGACCCCAGCCGGAGGAGGGCCTCGTCGATCCTTTCGTAGTCCCCTTCGATGCCGCACCGTGCGAGTTCTCGGCAGGCCGCTTGAATGTAAGGCGGGATCCGTTTCAGGCAGCCGAAATCGTACAGGATCATCGGGCCCTTCTTCTGGAAGGCGAAGTTTCCGGGATGGGGATCTGCATGGAGGAGGCCCAGGCGGAGGATCTGGTTGGCAAACAGGTCGAAGAGCAGTGTTCCAAACCGGTCGCGATCCTCTTGTGTGTAAGGGGGCGCCCGGAGGGCTTCCAGTGGGTCCCCGGGCAGATACTCCATCGTAAGGACCTTGTACGAGCAATAGGCAGGAAATACGCGGGGAATCCGTATACGCTTGTCCCGCTTGAAGATCCGTCGAAACTCCCGCAGATTCTCCATCTCCTGGTCGTAGTCGAGTTCCTCGTAGAGGCGGTCGCGAATCTCTGCAAACACGCCCTCCAGATCGCTCTTCCGGTATCCCATGATGCTGCCTGTGGACAGGATTGTCTTCAGGTTGCCGAGATCCCCCTCGATGTTCTTGTCTACGTCCGGGTACTGGACCTTGACCACCACTTCGATTCCGTTCGAGAGCCTTGCGCGGTGCACCTGCCCGATCGAGGCCGAGGCGTGAGGTTCCGGATCGAAGTGGGCAAAAAGCGCCTCTGGCTCCTTCCCGAACTCGGAGGTGATCACAGATGCGATCAGGTCGTATTCAACGGGCGGAGCCGATTTCTGCAGGGAGGCGAGCACATCCGCGAACTCCTTGGGAAGGAGGTCGGTCTGGATCGACATGTACTGCCCCACCTTCATGACCGCGCCCTTGAGTTCGCCGAGCGTTTGGACGATGCGCTCTGCATTTCGAACGTGTGTCTTCGATCGGGAGTGGCGGACGCGGCCGGCATCGAGGAAGAGTTCCTTGACCCGTTGACCGGTGTAGCTGGACGAGACCCGTCCGGTCAGTCCGGTGAGCCTGAAAAAGCGTGATACCCGGTTTGTGACGAATGGTTTCTTCCTGGCCACGATCCCCTCGACAGAAAGGGCTTGGAAATCCCCTGTTTTCGCCTTTCGCGGCGATTTCACCCCTGGTTTCTTCATGGGTATCCGTTCGGGGCAGAGATTGTCAACCGTCTGTGGGGATTCTTCCAACCCGTCGGAATTCTTGACAGCACCGAGGCAGTCGGCTACGTTGGAAAAAGCGCTGCTAAGACCTCACGGACCGCGTGCCGGGCCCTCCTCGAGTCATCACGTCGGGTTCCCATCGAAAATGAGGGGGTTTTCTGTATTGGATCCCCACAGGAAGGAAAAAGGATCATGTACTACGAGAAGAGTGTTTCCTGGGTTGAAAAGATCGTTTCCGAGCAGAACGCTTGGCGAACGCACACGATCAACCTCATTGCCAGTGAGAATGTTCTCAGCCGGCGTGCCCGCGCGCTGATGGGCTCTGATTTCGTCCACCGCTATGCCGAGGGACACCCCGGGGAACGCTACTATCAGGGTACGGACAAGATAGACGAGATCGAAATACGGGTGAAAAAGCACCTGAAGACCCTGTTCAATTGCCGACAAGTGGATGTGAGGCCCATCAGCGGGACGGTGGTCAACGATGCGGTCTTCAGCCAGTACATCGACCCAGGGGACATCGTACTCGTGAACTCGACCGCGGGTGGGGGCCACATCAGCCACCACAAGGTAGGGTCGGTCGGGAAATACACGCGGAACATCATCGATTTTCCCCTGACCCCGGACGGCTACCATGTGGACGTGGACAAGACGATCGGGCTGATCCGGACGGTGCACCCCAAGGTGCTCGTCCTTGGGAAGAGCCTGTTCCTGTTCCCGGAACCGGTGGCCGCGCTGGTGGAAGAGGCGAAGAAATCGAATGCCCTGATCATCTACGATGCGGCGCACGTTCTGGGGCTCATCGCGGGGAAGCGTTTTCAGGATCCTCTGGGAGAGGGGGCCGACGTGGTCACCGCAAGCACGCACAAGACCTTTCCCGGGTCGCAGCGGGGGATCGCGATAAGCAACATGAAGGACACCGATTGGAGGAAGATCGACAAGGGGGCGTTTCCGGGCTCCTCCTCCAACCACCATCTGGACACACTCGTGCCCCTGGCGGTCACCACGTATGAGGTGCTGGAGTTTGGCGAGGCTTACGCGGACCAGACGATTCGGAACGCCAAGGCGCTGGGCCATGCCCTTTCCGAGTTCGGCTTTGACGTCCAAGCCAAGGATTTCGGCTTCACCGAGAGCCATCAACTGGCCGTGGACGTGACCCGCTTCGGCAAGGGGGATGAAGTGGCGCGGATGCTGAAGGACAACAACATCATCCTGAACATGAACCTGCTCCCTTTTGAACCCCTGGAGAACGTGAACAACCCGGCAGGTGTTCGCATCGGTGCGCAGGAGATGACGCGGATGGGGATGAAGGAGGCCGAAATGAAGGAGATCGCCTCCTTCTTCAAGCAGTGTCTGATCGATGGGAAATTCGTCGGGGAAGAAGTCGTCGCCTTCCGGAACGACTACCAGTCGGTCCACTATTCCTACGACGCTCGACAGAAGGGCGCGGAGCGCGGGAAGGGATTGCAGGAAGGCCCCGTGAGCGTGACTGCCTGATGGTTGGGAGCCGCATCCAATGTACCTGCTGATCGTTCGGGAAGACTTCTCGGCAGCCCACAGGCTGCTCTCCACGGGAGGGAAGTGTGCGGAGCTTCACGGACACAACTGGAAGGTCGAGGTCCAGGTGTGGGCCGAGGAACTCGACGAATCGGGCATGGCGATCGATTTCCACGATCTGAAGGCCCAGACAAGGGAGATCGTGGAAGGACTCGACCATCGATACCTGAACGACCTCCCCGCCTTTCAATGGCAGAATCCCACGGCGGAGAACATTGCCCGGCACATCTATGAGGGGTTGGCCCAGCGACTCGGCACGGGAAAGGTGGAACTGGATCGCGTGCGTGTCTGGGAGTCGGAGACCACGGCCGCCACCTACCGCAAAACCAACGGCCGCGCCCAGTAGCCTGCCCCAGGAATAAGAACGACACCCCGAGCTGCCAGCTTATCTGAAAAGATCCATCTACATCATACCACGCATCCCCGAAGGTGAAAGGGAAAAGAGAGGGGTCAGGGGTCAGGGATCGGGGGTCAGGCCGCCACCCCACCAGCGTTGGAGAGAAGTCAGATGGCGTATGTAGCAATCAACGGTTGCGTCCTGCCGGAGGAAGAGGCCTGCCTTTCGCCTCTGGACCGGGGTTTCCTGTACGGGGACGGGCTGTTCGAAACACTGAAGGTCGTCGGAAAGCGGGTCTTCTTCCTGGATAGGCACCTTGCGCGGATGCGGGAAGCCGCGCGA
>JAUWSZ010000141.1 GCA_030609865.1 bacterium
GCGCCATGGCGCAAATCGCGACTCGGTTTCCCATCAGACCTTCACCTCCCTTTCTTGGACTCTAATGGATACTGGCTTTCCGAAAAGCCTCCCATTCCAACGTCAGTTGAGGTTAGACAAAACAATTCCAGAACCTTCCTTTCTTGATCGCCCGGATGATCGCGTCCTTGTCTCTCGGTGCGTCCAACTCGATCCAGGCCCTGCCGATCCCCACGCGAGTGTGCATATCGTCGGATGCGATCTTCGGATAAGGCAAATCCAGGGACTCGATCTCTTTCTGCCGAAACCCTTTGGTCGTGATCTCGACCGCATCCAGAGGATATTTTTCGGCAATTTTCCTTGTTCGATGCCTAATTTGCGCCAGGGTCAGGTCGTACTCACCTATATGATTGAAGACGTAGAGGACTTCCTTGTCCCCTTCGATCTTGTTGACGTGAACGTATCCTTTCACGAACACCGTAAGTTCGATCCCGTGAAAAAGGATCATCCCGCTCTTCACCTGAGAGCAGACGTCACGATAGTTCGGCTTCACAAGATAGTCGTGATCCGTGAAGGCGATGAAGTCGAATCCCCTTTCCTCGTACGCATTCGCAACCTCCTGAGGCGTCAGTTCGCCGTCCGAACAGGTCGTGTGTACGTGCAGGGCTCCCTTCAGAAGCATTCGTCTCTTCTACCTTTTCAAATCCGGTAAGGATCACGATTCCAGTGTCTTCTCTTTCCCGGGCGCACCCCTTTGGGTCGGGCTGAGATCCCGCAGCACGGACAAGAGCCCTCCCCGGATAAAGACGAGCACCTCCCGGGTGATCGTTTCAATCTCCTCGGAGCGATCCTGCGAGATCACGTACTGGTACGCGACTCGTTCCAGCATGCCCCCGATCGCAACCGAGATGACCTCGGCCACGAAGCGATCGGAGATCCCGTACTCCTCGAGCACCTCCTCGATGGCTCGAGCAACATCTTCATTCAGGCGCTCGAAGATGGCCCGCCTGCTGGCCTCCACCTCCGGGCTGACCCCGACCGATTCCCTGAGAAGACTGATCAGTTGAGAGGGATGGAGGCCCCAGAAATTCTGAAACAGGGCCCGGCCGGCGTTTTCGAATCTCTCCACAGGTGTCTTGCCGCTTCGGAAGGCCTCCCCAAGGGTGTTCCGGACATTGAAGGCGGTTGCATCGAGCAACTGAAGCAGCAGGTCCTCTTTGTTACGGAAATAGAAATAGACCGTGCCTACGGCCACCTCTGCCGCGTGGGCGATGTCCTGGATCTTCGTGTTGGAGTAGCCGTTCTCGGAGAAGAGGCGTTCCGCGGTCAGCAGTATCGTCTGATATCGCTGCTCTTTTTCCCGTTTTCGCCTCTGTGCGGTCACAGAGGCCGTCTGGGAGGCTTCTTGCCTGGCCATAGGCTCATTTTGGTGGGAAGCAACGTTTTTCGAATCGAGTTCAACCGTCGAACTAAATTCATAATCTATACAAAAAGGGAGGGAAGAGTCAAGCCAAAAAGCCAAAAAGGCAAGAATTCTTCTAAAAGAGGTGCGTCCCCTTTTTGTAAGTCTCCTCAATCTAGCTGAAAGTGCTCTGCCCGGCCCGCATATTTCTCTCTGAGCGCCCTCTTCAGCACCTTTCCTGCCGCGTTCATCGGCAGGTCTTCCGCGAAGATGACGGCCTTCGGGCACTTGTAGTCGGCCAGATTCTTTCTGCAGAACGCCTTCAGTTCCTCTTCTTCGATCGTCTCGCCCGGTTTCGGCACAACGACCGCCACGACCATTTCGCCCCACACATCGTGGGGCAGGCCGATGACTGCAGCCTGGGAAACACTGGGAAAGGAGTAGATCACGTTCTCCAGTTCCGCCGGGTATGTGTTCAGCCCCCCGCTGACGATCATGTCCTTGGCCCGGTCCACGATGTAGAAATAGCCCTCTTCGTCGACCCTGGCCAGATCACCCGTGTAGAGCCATTCGTCCCTGACCGTTTCTGCGGTTGCCTGCCGGTTGTTCCAGTATTCGCGCATGACCACCGGGCCTCTCAGAATGATCTCACCGATCTCGCCTGGAGAAACGGCTTGACCCGCCATGTTCACCGCACGAACGTCATTCCAGAGGAGCGGGATGTATCCCCCACTCTTTTCCGCCACCTGATCGGGGGGCAGATACATGTTGAAGCCCCCGCCTTCGGTCAGGCCATAGCCCGCGGTAAAAGGAACCCCCTTCTCCTGGTAGGCCCTGAGCAGGCTCATCGGGACCGGGGCCCCGCCGCAGAGAATCAGCCGCATGGAGCTGAAGTCCGCATCCTCGAACCCGGCCTCATCCGAAACCAGCTTCCACAGGGTCGGCACACCGCAGCTCACGGTAATCTTCTCGCTCTCGATCAATTCCAGGCTTCGGGCAGGGAGGAAGTCCTTCTCCAGGAAGATCGTGCCCCCGGCGTGGAAGATCGGCATGGACAACGGGATCAGGGCGCCCGTGAAGCAAAGAGGTAATTGCAGCATGAACCGGTCCCGGTGACTGTGGCCGAATGCGGTCATCATGTTGTGCGTGACGGACAGGATGCTCAGTTGCGTAAGCACGGCCCCCTTGGGAAAACCGGTTGTCCCGGAGGTGTAAAGGATCGCGAAGTCGTCTTCCCATCCGGCCTGATCGACCGGTTCCTCGGGGCTCCCTGCGTCGAGAAGCCCTTGATACTCCCCCGCATCCAGGTTGATCAGGCGAATCTCGGGCAATTCCGCTTGAAGGGATTCCAAAACGGGCAGGAAGAGGGATTCGGTAAGGACCACCTTCGGCGAACTGTCTTTGGCCATGTACGCGATTTCCCTTCCCGTGAGCCGAACATTGAAGGGCACGAGCCGGGCACCGACCTTCGCACAGGCAAATGCGATCTCGTAGTAGGCCGTACAGTTCGTGAGCAGGCAGCCGATTCGGTCACCTTTTCTCACTCCGAAGCTCTCTCGCAAGGCATTGGCAACCCTGTTTACCCTCTCGTTCAGTTCCCCATAGCTGAGCCGCCTGTCCTGGAACACCACGGCATCCTTCTGGGGATCCACCCGACTCCACCAGGATATCCAACGACCCATGTTGCCGCAGTACACGCCTGTTCCCTCCTTCCGGAGTACTTCTAACGGCTGTGGTCGGCCTTGTAAAGCAGGCCTGCGTGTTATATAACCCATAAAGATCCCAAAAAAGCCTCGACTTTCAAAATTTATTATACTATCCTGCTCAGATTCTCCTTCACGACTCAAGAGACGGGAAACCATGCGAAGACTTCTCCTTGGAACGTTTTCATTCGTTATCATCTCTGGGCTTCTGTGCACTTGTCCCGCCGTGGCCTTGGTAGGACCGGAACCCGGGGTCAGCCGTGCCGGCAATACCCCCCTCGATGACTGTCAGAAGACATTCACCGAAGCATTGCGATTTATTGAGAGAGAACAGGAATATGCCTCGGAGAAGGCAAGATATCAGCAGGCCACGGCGAAGCGGTGTTCAGAGGAAAGGTGGTATCACCTCGGGTTCTTGGAGTGCGTTCTTTTTGTCCCGCTTTTCGGGCTCATCCTCCCTTTCTTCGGACTGATGATTATCGTCACTGTGCGATCTGTCCGGCGAACGTCCTCCACCGGGGCCACCGAGTAACGTTATCTTCTCCCAATCAAGGGGACGGTCTCATCCTTCTTCGTTCCCTCTCATTGGCAGGCTTATACAGAAGAAGACTCCGGGCTGTCAGGCATCTTCCTCCATCTTTCGCTTGTACTCCATCACATCTTCCAGACAATACCTCCAGAACCTCCCCACCTTGGTGCCCTTGAGGTCGCCTCTGTGAACGAGCAAGTGCACGTCATCCGGACTGCAATCCAAAATGTGGGCCACATCTTTTGACTTGAGCAGCTTTCCCTCTTCGGTCATTCTCCGATCCTCCTGCGCAGCACGTTTGCTTCGAACGACTTCCTTCTCCGGGGCAAGGCCCTCTGAGATCATGCAGAAGCCATGTATCACAAACTTGGTTTTATTGCAAGTCGACTTCTTCGTATTTCTTGTCATGGATCTCTCCAAGGCAGGGGTCGGATACCGGGAACATACAACTTTTTGTTTTCAAAGAAAATAACCGTTGTTATATCCCAATTGGGGCGGCCACCATCTGATCGAAGGAGGAAGCTATGAGACTGAGCGTAAAGACCTTTACTGTGACCTTCGGCGTCTTCTGGGCACTCTCGTTCTTCATGGTCGGCATCACGAACCTTGTCTGGTCCGGATACGGATCGGCGTTCCTGCAGGTCGTCGCTTCGATCTACCCGGGCTACCACACCGAGGCGAGCGTGCGTGACATCCTGGTCGGCACCCTTTATGCTCTTGTCGATGGCGCCATCGCCGGGCTGCTCTCTGCCTGCATCTACAACCTGGTCGCCGGCGGCAAAGAAAGCCCTGCATGACGTCGCACCGGCAGCTGCCCTCCGGTGTGAAAGTCTTTGAATCTTTCGACCTGGAACCGAGCGGCCGACCACCCTTTCCGAGGGGGCCGACGCCTCTCGCTTTCAGCTGTTCTTGATGATACAAGGTTGACGTAACCCGCGGTGTGACACGGAACAACGAACAGGAGGTTCAGATGAAGATTCTTGTGGGGTACGACGGCTCCGATTTGGCCAAGAGGGCATTGAAACTGGCCCGGGAACACGCAAAGGCCTTCGGCGCGGAAGTCATTCACGTATTGCACTCAAAGGTGACCGACCTGCCCACAAAACAGCACCAGCTCGACGAGCAGGACATGGATGAGGTGAGGAGTTCAGTCGAGGGGGGGGGATGTATTTGCGAGACGCACCTGCTCATACGCAACATGGAGCCCGGCCCGCACATGGTCAAGTTCGCAGCAGAGCACGCAATCGATGAAATCGTTATTGGGGTCAAGATGAGATCAAAGGTCGGAAAGTTGCTCATGGGCTCCACCGCCCAGCACGTAATCCTCGAAGCCCAGTGTCCAGTGGTCTCGGTCAAATAGAGGCTTCTGCGACATTCGTTTCGATCTTTGAGGAGGGCATGCCGGCATGAACGATCTATCCAGGTTTGATCTGACGAACAGGAAGGCACTGGTAACAGGAGCTGCAGGCGGAATCGGAAAGGCCTCCGCCCTTGCGATGGCAAAGGCGGGCGCTGATGTGGCCGTCATCGACTTGAAGGAGGAAATGGGACGGGAGACCGTCGAGAAGATACGTGCCCTGGGCCGGAAATCAACGTTCATCCATTGCGATGTATCGGACCCGGAACAAGTGGCCGAGATGGTGAAGCAGGTCGTCGCTACGCTTGGGGGGCTCCACATCGCCCACAACAATGCCGGTATCGCCGGAGACCCTATCCCTCTCATGGATGACAGCGCGATCGATGAATGGAAGAAGGTGCTGAACGTGGACCTGTTCTCGGTCTTCTACTGCTGCCGGGAACAGGCAAAACACATGATTCCCCAGAGGTACGGCAAGATCGTCAACACGGCTTCCATGAGCGGAACGATCGTGAACTGCATGGAGATGGGTGGCGTTCCTCTGGCGGGCATGGCGATGATCGCCTACACGACGGCAAAGGCCGGCGTGAAGCACCTGACCAAGGCCCTGGCGGTCGAACTCATACAGCACAATATCTACGTGAATTCCATAAGCCCCGGGTACATCATCACGCCCATGACCCAGATCATCCAGGACACACCGGAGTACCTGGAAATGGAGAACCAGACAACCCCGATCCACCGGCAGGGGGAGGCGGAAGAGATGGCCGGCGGGGTTCTCTATCTCGTTTCCGACGCATCCAGCTACACAACGGGCCATGACCTGCTGATGGACGGCGGCCACACGGTCTGGTGAGCCGGGAGATCGAGAAACTCAGGCGCCCCTCTTCCTGGTCATCCCTTTCTGGATCCAAACGGCTATTCCAGTAAGAATATCCCCATGCAGCCAGGTACGGACGTACATGAATACAGTCACGAACCCTGACAACGAACCATCTCATCGAACCCGACACCTTAGGGCCTGGAGGAAACCCAAATGCCGAATGATCTTTTGCTGCAGAGACCGATAGAAATCAAGGGCCGACCCATAAAGAATCGGGTTGCATACGCGCCCATGCTAAGCATGGTGGCCGAGAACGGCATGATCGGCGAGAGGGCCCTGGCCTGGTACGAAGCCAGGATCAAGGGCGACGTCGGATTGTGCATGGTAGAGGGGACGAACGTAAGTCCCGACCAATTCCGCGAGTTCATGCCTCAGGTGGCCATACACGACGATGAGAAGGCGGAATCCCACAGGCAGTTGGTGGATCTCATCCACTCCTACGACTGCCACGCCAGCGTCCAGCTTGCCCACGGCGGGATGATGGCCGTGACGGCCAGGATGATTTTCCCGGACTTCATGCCCCAGCTGCCCACTGCGCCGCACTTCGCAGAACGCCCCTGGATGCCGGTCTCCGGCCTCGATATCTTGAAGGATCCGAACTACCAGGGCGAGGCCATGAGCACCGAGAAGGTACGGAAGACCGTGATGGAGTTCGCCAGTGCGGCCGCGAGGGCCAAGCGGGTGGGCTACGACTCGGTGGAGATCCACGGGGCCCACGCGGTACTCGTGGGCAACTTCCTTTCACCCTTCTACAACCTGCGCACCGACAGGTACGGCGGCAGCCTGGACCGCCGAATGCGCTTCTGTCTGGAAATCGTGGAAGAAGTCAGGAACGCCGTAGGCAAGGACTACCCCATTGTGATCCGGCTTTCCGTGGACGAGATGCTCGGGGATCTCGGTAATTCGATCGAGGACTACACGGCC
>JAUWSZ010000513.1 GCA_030609865.1 bacterium
AGCTAACAGCTAAAAGCTAACTGCTAACAGCCAAGATCGAGGACGAGCGATCGTCGGACAAATTAAGATACCTACCTTGCGCGTATCGATAGAAAGCGATTGGATTCGTTAGCCTTTTCTGGCAGCCCACAAAGCTGGAAAGAGCCCTCTCCCTGGGTGGGCCCTTCTCGGAATTGACAATTTGGCTTGCCGTTTGTACCTTCTTTCTTTGGAAAGAGATACCGGTGGACACGGTTGTAGAACCACGGGGAGATCGAGTATGCCTTACGACACGCTTGAATTGACGCAGAAGGACGAGTGGTCCTTGATCACGATCAACAGGCCGAAGGCCCTCAATGCCCTGAATCGGAAGGTGCTGGAGGAACTCGGTGACGCGCTTACACGGTTCGAGCAGGATGAGGCGAGCAAGGTGTGCGTGATTACCGGCGCGGGAGAGAAGGCCTTTGTTGCGGGTGCGGACATTGCCGAGATGGCGGATCTGACGCCCCTGGAGGCGGAGAGATTCTGCCGTGTTGGTCAGGAGGTCTTCCTGAAGATCGAGGCGATTGAGAAGCCCGTGCTGGCCGCAGTGAACGGGGTTGCCCTCGGAGGAGGCACCGAACTGGTCCTTGCGTGCGACCTGGTATATGCCTCGGAAAAGGCACGGTTCGGCCAACCCGAGATCAATCTCGGCATCATTCCCGGTTTTGGGGGGACGCAAAGGCTTGCAAAGGTGATCGGGTTACGCCGCGCCAAGGAGTGGATCTACACGGGCGATATGGTCGACGCGAAGACGGCAAAGGCCTTTGGTCTGGTCAACGCTGTCTTTCCCCCGGAAAAGCTGATGGATGAGGTGGAGGCCGTTGCAAAGAAGCTGGCATCCAAGCCTCCCTTCGCTCTGGGGCAGGCAAAAAAGGCGATCGAGAAAGGCTTCGTTCTTGACCTTCACACCGGGTCGGTCCTCGAAAGGGAAGCGTTTGCGATGACCTTTGCATCAGAGGATCGTAGCGAGGGAATCCAGGCCTTCCTGGAGAAGCGAAAGCCCGCCTTTCAGGGGAAATAGGTGCTTCGGGCCTGTTCCCCGCCCGCTCCCGCGCCCGAAAAGGCCTCATAGCCTTATGCAATCGGGCTCGGGCGCGCAAGCGGGCGCGGTTGCGCACGCCGGCGAGAATTGAATCTAGCGTAGGAGAAACGGTGATGACAGATCGAAAGGTACGAGTTCTTGTCGCAAAGCCCGGATTGGACGGGCATGACCGAGGGGCCAAGGTCATTGCGCGGGCCCTGCGGGATGCAGGGTTTGAAGTGATCTAGACGGGGCTGCATCAAACGCCTGAGATGATCGTGAACGCCGCGATCCAGGAGGATGTGGACTTTGTGGGCCTGAGCATCCTTTCCGGAGCCCACAATCACCTTTTCCCCCGTGTCGTGGAGTTGCTGCGCGAAAAGGGAGCCGGGGACAAAATTGTTTTCGGGGGTGGGATCATCCCCCAGGAGGACGTGACTGCCCTCAAAGAGGCAGGAATCGTCGAGATCTTCACCCCGGGAGCCACCATGCAGGGCATCGTTGATTTTGTGAACGAGAAGATGGCCACAAGAGGTAATTAGTCGTACCCTTGACCCTTTTACCTTTGCCCTTTCGCCTGGAATGCTTGCAACCCAGCAGATGGGAGTGTTTCCCGTGAACCCGCGGAAAGAAAGAAAGCGAGCCGGTCACGGTCTCTTCTTCCTCCTGTTTCTGTCCACTCTGATTGCCTGCACCATACCGAATCCTAAGGAGAAGAATCGTGAAGATACCCTGAAGCGGCACGTGCGGGCCTTCCACTGGGCCCTGAAAGGCCAGGATGTCCCCATCGCTCTACGGTATGTTCCGGCCGATGACAGGGAAGCGTGGGACGACGCCTTCAACTGCCTCTTCGAACAACTCCGTTTGCTCGATTACCGTGTCTCGCTTGTGAAATTCTACGAGGAATCGAACAAGGCTTCAGTACGGGTACGATGGACGGGTCACCCGCCGGATTCACTCGTCGTCAAGGAGATGCTCTGGAAAGAGGAGTGGTCGTTCGATATCAAGAAGCAGCGATGGTCGCTCCTGCCGGGCCCGGACGCACTCAAGGGGTTGCCGGAGGATTGCATCCCTGCGGTACCGGAGAGCGAAACGCCGGACGAGGACGAATCTTCCGACTGACGCATGCAGACTTCACTCGGAATGGTCTGCAAGGATTTCCTCTTCGAAACAACTCGCCACGCTGCTCTGCTTTCGGGAATCGTTCCGGACCATATCTGCAAGCGTAACAGAACGCAGAATCTTCGATGTCTCCGTCGAGATCCGCTTCCAAAGGTCGTTGAACGCGCACGATTCCACGCGCTCGCACGTGGAAGGATCTTTTACGCAGTTCACGAAAGAGAGCGACCCTTCGAGCGTCTCGATGATCTCCAACAGGTGGATCTTGTCCGGCGGGCGAGCCAGGGTGTAGCCGCCCGACGGCCCCCGCACGCTCTTGATCAGCTTTGCGCTCTTCAATACCATGGCGATCTGTTCGAGGTACTTCAACGGAATCTGCTGGCGTTCCGCCATTTCTTTGAGTGCCAGAGGCCCTTGGCCGTCATGCTTTGCCAGTTCAACAAGAGCACGGGCTCCGTAACGTCCTCTTGTGGAGAGTTTCATATGTTTAGGCTCCCAAGTTGTTCGTTTAACGGCAAACCTTACAATTGTGATAGAATATAACAATGTCGGAGTATGGGTCAAGAAGGCGCGCGCCCGTGGCCGTTCGCGGGAGGGGAAACGACCAGGACATCCTGGAGTTGGTCAGGAGGACGTTCCTCCGGCACGGCATGGTAGTCCCGGGTGACACCGTGGTCGTTGGGGTCAGCGGCGGGCTGGATTCTGTCAGCCTGCTCGACATCCTGACCAGGCTGAAGGCGGAGTACCGGCTGAGGCTCGTGATTGCGCACGTCCACCATGGCCTGCGGCCTGCGGAGGGGGACCGGGAATTCCGTTTCGTGGAGGGGCTGGCTTCCCGATACGGGGTGCCTTTCGAAGGCCGGCGAGTCGAGGCCTCGAGCTATGCGAAGGGCGCGAACGTTCAGGCCCAGGCCCGCAGGTTTCGGGTCCGATTCTTCGAGGAGGTGGCGCGGAAATGGGGGGCGAGCAGGATCGCGACCGGACATCATCGAGACGACCATGCGGAAACCATTCTCATGCAGGTCCTCCGCGGGACGGGCGGTCTGATCGGGATCCGTCCGGTCCGCGACGGCACCTACATCCGTCCTTTGATCGAGATCCCTCGAGAGAGAATCCAGGCATACGCAAACGGGTTGGGGCTGCTGTTTTGCGAGGATTCCTCGAATCGGAAGAGGACCTATCTTCGAAACCGGATCCGACAGGACCTCATCCCCTGGATTCGGAGGGAGGCAAACCCCTCGTTCGTGGATTCCCTCCTCCAGCTTGCTTCGATCCTCGAGGAGGAGACGAAGTGTCTGGATGCGGTCGCCGAGGAGGCACT
>JAUWSZ010000579.1 GCA_030609865.1 bacterium
CCGGCTGGTGTGGTCGGCCCGACCGCCGAGAACCTGAAGGCGGCCGCCGGAGGGGAGCATTGCGAATGGACCGAGATTTACCCCGGGTTTGGGCAGGTGGCAAAGGAAGAGGGCTTCGAAGCGGTCGCAATTCTGTTCGAGAAAATCTCGATTGCGGAGAAGCAGCACGAAAAGCGCTATCTTGGGCTCCTGGCGAACGTGGAGGCCGGGACCGTCTTCAAAAAAGGCAAACCCGTTGTGTGGCGCTGCATCAACTGCGGGTATCTACACGAAGGCACCGAGGCGCCGCAGTCCTGCCCGGCTTGTGCCCACCCGCAGGCGTATTTCGAGCTGTTGGGCGAGAACTGGTAAACCGAATGCCGGCAAGGAGGGAGTGGTGAAAGAAAGAACAGGACTCATAACCTTTCAGGGAATGCCCTTGACGCTGGTCGGTGATGGGCTCAGCGCGGGGGACAAGGCGCCGGACTTCAGCCTCCTGGACAACGATCTGGGCCCGGCCAGCCTCTCGACTTTCAAGGGGAAGGTGTGTTTGCTCGTGACGGTGCCGTCGCTCGATACGCCTGTGTGCGACGTGGAGACGAGGCGGTTCAATGAAGAGGCCTCCAAGTTGGGCCCGGACGTTGCGGTGCTGGCGATCAGCATGGATCTGCCCTTTGCGCAGAAGCGCTGGTGCGGGGCGGCAGGCATCGAACAGGTTCAGACCCTGTCCGATCACCGCGACGCATCCTTTGGCGAGGCGTACGGGGTGCTTGTCAAAGAGCTCCGCCTCCTGGCCCGTGCGGTTTTCGTCGTCGACCAGGAGGGGGTCATCCGGTACGAGCAACTCGTGGGCGAGATCGTGAACGAGCCGGACTATGAGGCTGCCCTGAGTGCAGCCAAGAAGCTGGTCAATCGATGACCGAAACGTTTTGAACCCATTCAGAGGAAGAGAGGAGAAGGAACATGGCCCAGAAACTCGAGATCTACAAGTGTGAAGTCTGTGGGAACATCGTTGAGGTCCTCCACGGGGGCAAGGGCGCGCTCGTCTGTTGCGGCAAGGAAATGAAGCTTTTTAAGGAGAACACCGTGGACGCGGCGAAGGAGAAGCATGTTCCGGTGGTCGAGAAGACCGCAGAAGGCGTGAAGGTATCGGTTGGGAGCGTGGCGCACCCGATGGAAGAGAAGCACTACATCGAGTGGGTCGAGATCCTGGCGGACGGGAAGGCCTACCGCCAGTTCCTGAACCCGGGTGAATCCCCTGAGGCAACATTTGGCATCAAAGCAGAGAAGGTGGAAGCACGCGAGTACTGCAATCTTCATGGACTATGGAAAGGATGACAGCCATGATAGGCGCAAAGATCGAAGAGGCATTCAACGAGCAGATCAACTGGGAGTTTTACTCCGCCTACCTCTACCTGTCGATGTCGGCATATTTTCTGTCGGTCAACCTGAACGGGTTTGCCAGCTGGATGCGTGTGCAGGCGCTTGAAGAGCTGACACACGGGATGAAGTTCTTCAATTTCATCAACGAACGGGGCGGGCGGGTCGCGCTCCTCGAGGCAAAGGCCCCGCCGAAGGAATGGGAATCGCCCCTTGTGGCCTTCGAGGATGCGTACGAGCACGAGTGTTTCGTTTCCAGCCGCATCAATGACCTGGTGAACCTGGCCCTCGACGAGAAGGACCACGCCAGCAACAACTTCCTTCAGTGGTTCGTCAGCGAACAGGTGGAAGAGGAGGCGAGCGTGGACGAGGTGGCGCAGAAGTTGAAGCTCATCGGGGGTGACGGCGGGGGTCTCTTCATGGTCGATCAGGAGCTGGGGCAGCGGGTCTTCACCCCTCCGGCCGCGGCAGAATGAGGTAAGACGAGGAAGAACGGGGCTCGCCCGTATCCGGTCCGTGAGGCCGGAATCCCCCCACACGAGTGAGACCCGTTCGACCTTTGTTTGTTGGTTTCCTTCTCGTTCCCCTTTCCTCTACAGATACAGAGCACACGTGCATCATGTCAATGCCCGGAAATTTGCTCGCGACGGCTATGGGCGTCATGCCTCACAAGGATGTAGACCGGGCCCTTGAGGTCGCCCTGTCTCTGGACGTTCCATTCTGGCCTCAGCTTCCCCTCGTGAACTATTACGAGGACATGTACGTTCAGGCGTCCGAGCACTTCCCGGGAATTCTCCTGGATGTGAAAGGACGGACGCTCAAGTTTTCGCATGAGAAGTTCGGCGCGGAACTCGAACAAGCCCTTGCCTGTTTCGAAGACCCGGACTATTTCGACATCAGCCCTGACTACTCGGTGGTCTACCACCGGTTCCTGGACATGGATCTGTCCGAAAGGCCCGGGATCCGGGGTCAACTGGAAGGCCCGATCAGCTTCGGGTTCAATGTGGTCGATGAGCAGGGACGGCCGATCCTTTTCGACGACACGGTCCGGCCTTTCTTGATGGAATTTATGGCGAAGCGGGCGAACGTGCAGCTCGCGCGCTTGAAGAAACGAAACGCGAACGCCTTCATGTTCATCGACGAACCGGGGCTGCAGTTCCTGTTCAGTGCCATGTCAGGGTACGCAGATGTAGCGGCCAAAGCGGACATGGAGGTCTTCTTCTCGCAGATCGAACGGCCTCGCGGCGTTCATCTCTGCGGGAATCCTGACTGGGACTTCTTGTTGACCATGGACATCGATGTGTTGTCCCTGGACACGTACTCGAACGCGGAGGTTTTCGTTGCTTACGCGCCCAGCATAAAGCGGTACCTGCAAAAGGGCGGCTCCCTCGTCTGGGGCATCGTACCGACCAACGCGGAACCTTTCGGGATGGAGGACATCGATTCCTTGGAGCAGCGCCTGACCGGCCTGTGGGATACGCTGGGACGAAGCGGCATCGACAGGGAAGAGATGCTCGCCAGGAGCATGCTTTCTCCTGCTACGTGCTGTCTCGTGAATCCGGACGGCGAGAAAACCGTGGAGCGCGCCTTCGAGTGCGTCCAGGAACTCTCGATGCGACTCCGGGAGAAGAACAAAATGCCCTAGCAGCCCGTTGAAAAAGTGGCTGTTGGAGGCTGTTCAAAAAGTTCCAGATGCAAGGCAGGCAAAACATGCCCCCGCGAAGGCGGGGGTCCATGTAACGATGAGGCGTACTTACTGTACGTTGA
>JAUWSZ010000170.1 GCA_030609865.1 bacterium
ATGACCGAAGCGATCGTTTCTTCCTCGTTGTAGGCAGGGATGATCAGGCTGACCTTGAATGCTTTGTACATGATGAATGTTCTCTCCGGGAGGCTTCTTCGGGTAAGGGGCCAAACCCTACATCGGAAATTATGAAGAATAATATAACACAGATTTTTTCGTATTGCACCCTTTCCCTCCCTGCACGGGCACCTTCCTCATGCCGGGAGTCCACCGCATTGCTGAATCACGCCAATCAGTCCCCGGGCTGGGCCGGGCCGGAAGCATCCTCCTCTTTTATCTGGAAGATGCGCAACTTGCGGTCGTTGGGTGCCTTTTCCTCGTGGAGAAGCCTGAGATCCTCTGGAAACCGGTCTTGCTCGAGGAGGAACGCAAGCTGGGGACGGGTCGGGATGAAATACTCGTCCACCACAAGATAGTCGATTTCGTGGGACCGAGCGTAACGAACGATGGCCGGCAGTTCCTCGTTCGGCACGGGGTGCATTAGGCGATTGGCGTAGTACGAGACTTCGGGCTTCCTTGTCAGAATCACAGCGTTCGCCGGAAGATTTTCGTCCATCCAGTTCCCGGCCGCCCGGTATTCCACTGGGTATTGAACCAGCATCCTTGCCTTGATCGGCTTGGCAACGAGAATGGCAAGGAGGGGTATGGAAAAGAGGACTCCGGGAAGCGAGAGAACCCATCTCCTCATGGGTGTCTTCTTCTGTCCGATCATGGTTGAGGTTTGCCAAATCCAATCCTCGAGGGCGGTCACCCCTCTTGCGGCCCAGAGCAGAAGGACGGGGGTCATGGGCAGGAGATACCGCGGCCAGATCCTGAAGGTGAGGAAGACAAGGAAGGGAACGCAGGCGACCACGAGAAAGACCTCTTTTTCGAGCCGGGCTCGATCCCATGGGTCCCGGAAGAGCCCGAGGAGGACGAAACCGAGGAGGAAGGCGGGAAAGACCTTCCAGGAGAATAGGGTGACGAAGAAATTCTTGAACTGCAGGAAAGATCCTCCCACCAGGACTTTCGGATTTTCCAGAATCATCCCGAGCACCGTCTTGTCTTTGACGAGTTCTGTATAGTCGAAGAATTCGGTGCCTTCTTCGTTCAGCTTTCCTGCCAGGCTCTCTCTCGTCTCCAGGTCCATGTTGCCCACGAGCAGGATCAGTTTGGTCTTCCCGCTGATGCTCAGTTCCCCGGACGATTTCTTCAGAAAGATCGGATAAGGGGCGCTGATCAGGGACCAGGAGAGGGCCATCAGAAGCAGATTTCGCAAGGTTTTTTTTTGGAACAAACAGCGCTTTCCCGCAAAGGTGAGGACCGCGAAGGAGAACAGGACAAGAAAGAACAGAAGGCCCTCCGAGCGTGTGAGGTACACGAGGGCCAGAAGAACCCCGGCAAAACAGAAGTCGATGCCCCTGCCTTCCGTGAGTCCCTTGTGAAGAAACAGCAGAGCCGTAACGAGCAGAAAGGTGTAGAGCGGCTCGGTCATGGATCCCCAATAAAAGGAGAGAAGGAGGCCGGGAAAGAAGGCGAGGAAGAAAGAGGCCCAGCGCGCAACCCGGACGCCGTAGATCCGCCGGGCCAGGTAGAAATAGGGGACAACCATGCCTCCGCCGAACGCTACGTATGTGAAATTCGTTCCCAACTCCAGATTTTCGGTGAACAGGGAGAAGAAGCCGGCCACCATGGGGAGCAAGGGCGGACACATGGTGATCGGTTGATCCAGGAGCCGAAACCCGAGGCCGTGCCACAAATTCTTTCCCAGGGCAAGATAGATCACCTCATCCGTTCCGACCACATCCTTGAACTGGATGAGGATCAGGCGGCAGGCCAGGGAGAACAGGAGCAGAGCAAACAAGAATGCCTTTTGGGACCTCGGTTCGTCCCAAATGGAGACCGCTTCCGTGCGGCCCGGCTGCTCTGAGATGCTGTCCGGATTCATCGTTTTGCCGTGTAGTAGTACGTTGGGCCACGAAGGAACCGGACTTGGTTCAACACGATTCCAAGGATGCGGCAGTTCATCAGGTTGAGGGATCTCTTTGTCCAGGCCGCCCTCTCTGCCGAGGTCTGTCCGCTGGCGATCACCCACAGGGCAGCGTCCGTCCACTGGGCAAGGGCGATGGTTTCGGGGGCCTCCAGGAGGGCGGAGGAGTCGATCAGAACCCAGTCGAAGCCTTCTTTGAGCGTTTCCATCATGCGGGGGACACCCGCCGATTCCAGGAGGGCCGAAGGCATGGGGGGACAAGGGCCTGCAGGGAGGCAGAAAAGGTTTTCGACCTCGGTTTGTGCCGTGTATTCCTTGGGATCGCCCCCTGTCTGTAGAAGGTTCGAAAAGCCGACGGTCCCGTCGAGTGAAAACGCTTCATGGAGGCTCGGCTTTCGTAAGTCGCCGTCAACGATCAGGACCCTTTGTCCCCGTTGGGCCAGTGCGATGCCCAGGTTGGCGGTAAGCGAGGTTCTTCCCTCCCTCGGGCAGGCGCTGGTGATCAACAAGGCCTTGTGGTTTTCCGCAGTCCCCGAGTGGTGAACAATGCTGGCCAAATGCTGAAGGAAATCTACGTACGAAATGTCAGGATACAGCAACGGGGCCTTTACGAGGGAAGGGTCCTTCCGGAAGCGCGAGATTCGGAAGTGAGGAAGGACACCCAGCAAAGGGAGTTGCAGGATTTCGTGAATGTCCCTCTCGTTCTGGATCGTCGTGTCGAAATAATCCCTCACGTAACAGAGCAAAAGTCCCACCAAGAGCCCCACGCCGGCCGCAATAGGCAAGAAGTAAGGACGATAGCCCGCAGGCTTGTCGGAGGGGACCGCCTTCTCGATGATCTGGATGTTTGCCCGCGGGTTTTCAAAGCCCTGAAGGATCACCGTTTCTTTTATGCGGCTGATCATGGAGTCGAACAGCACCCGGTTGGCCTTGGAATCATTCAGCAACTGAAGGTATTGGATCTTTTGCTCATCGGCCCGAATGACTTCCTCTTGCACGGTCTCCAATTCGTCCGTCAGGGAGGCCTCCTGCGACTTCGCCATTTCATAGGTGATTCGCAACGACTCGATCGCTTTCAGAACCTCTGCCCGGATACGTCCCTCCAATTCTTCGATCGTGGAATTCAGCTCGATCATTCGAGGGTGTTTTTCCATGTACCGTTTGCGGATCCGGGCCTGCTCCGTCTTCAGGACGTTCATCTGGCCATTCAACGCGGCAATTTGCGGATTCGAGGAAAGGATCATAGGGGAGTTTTCCAGGCGTGTCGGATCGTTTTCGAGTTGTTTGGCGTCGCGGTAGACGCTTTCTGCGGCAATCCGGGCGATCCGGGCCTGAACAAGGGAGGAATTCAGTGCGTGGAGCTTCTGGAGAAGAATATTCTCCCTGTCGTCCACCGAGATCAGATCCCGGTCCTTCTTGAAGTCTTGCAGCGCCTGGTCTGCTTCCAGTACGTGTTTCTCCAGCGTTATGAATTCCTCCTGAAGCCATTCGAGGTTTTCCCGGATGCGCTCGGACCGGTCTTCGTACAGGATCTGCGTGTACTCTTCGAGCAGGGTGTTGACCACCTCCGCCGCCCTGTCAGGATCCTTCGCCTTGAAGCTCACCTCGATGTGGTTGCTTATGTAGGTCGGTTGCAGGACGGAGACCTTTTCTGCGAAGGCCCCGGCGGCCATCTCCCGTGTGATGACTCTGGGTTCGCCGCCGAAGAGATTTTTTGTTTCTTCCCCTAGGTGATAATCGTCCCACAACTCCAGTCGATCCAAGACCCTCTCGGCAACTCGCCTCGATTTGAGAACCTCAAATTGGGTCGTGCTGAAGAGCCTCTTGGATACGATGTCGACCCCTTCCGAATATACGATCTCGGACAGCATGGTCATGGGGCTTAGGGGAGGAGGGTTGAGTACCAACTTTATGGTTCCGGCATAGTTGGGCTTCGTGGCGAGGAGGTACATGCCCGTGAGACCGACAACGAGTACGAAGAAAACGATCGCTGTCCACTTGTTCTTTCGAATGACCCGGAGGTGATCCCTCATGTGGACGGGCGGGAAGTCTTCATCGCGATACATTCTGGGCTCGTTTCTTCCTGACTCGTTGGGGTTGCATCAAAAGAATCGTTCCGGCACGATGATCACATCACCGGGCATCAAGAGTACGTCGTCTTGCAGATTTCCCTCTTTCGTGATGCGCACCGTATCAACGTAGAACACTCGACTTCCCCCGTTCTCTTTCCGGATGATCTTCACCTTGTTTCGCTTTGCGATGGGCGTAAACCCGCCCGCCTTCGAGATGGTCCCCATGAGGGTGTTGGAATGGGTGATCCGGTAAGGTCCGGGCGTGCCTACCTGACCCATCAGGTGAACCACGTCCTGCTTGTATTCCTGGAGGATGATCTGCACATCGGGGTGGACGAGGTAGCCTTCACTCAGTCTTGCCTCGATGCTCTTTTTCAATTCAGGGGCGGTAAACCCGGAGGCCCTCACCTTCCCGACAAGGGGAAGCTCGATGAAGCCCTCGTTGCTTACCCGGACGATTGCAGTCAGGTCCGGCTCTCCATACACCAGAACGTTCATCAGATCCCCGGACCCGATTGTGTAGTCGGAGGTGGGCGCAGGGGACAAAGAGGGATCCTCCGGCCCGGCAGGCAGGTTCCATGAATCAGCCGGCTGCTCCTTCGGTTCCGTCCTCTGAAACAAACTGCAAGAGAGCGGTCCGAACAACGGAAGGAGAAGCAGGAGGATAGCCACCCTTTTGAGTGGCTGAGGTCCATCCGCCTTCGCAGGGGACCACGGCCCTGGTCGCGGGTGAATGGAACCGCATCCTTCGAAACTCGCTTTTGTGAGCTTCGGCGTGATGTCGCCCCACGCGCTTACCCGTGGGGCTCCATTCTGATGGCGTCTCACCTAAGGATTCCCCCTGCGGTGTTTCCCGTGCTCTCGGGATTCCGTTGGTTGAATCGGCTGAAAAGCCGGACTCCCATTAGAACAGAAGCGTAACCCGGAATCGGATTCTCTGTCCGTCGAAATCATTGTAGCTCATCTCCCCATTACGTGCAAGAAACTGATAAATCATTGACGCTTTCAGCCAATTCTGCAAGTTATACGATATGTTTGCACCGGCCTCATAGTTGTAGCTTCTGCGCTCGATTGTATTTTCGAAGGAGTTCTCCCTGAGGCGAACGGACCCTCTTGCCCCCACGTGCCATTTCTCCCGGATTCTGTGCGTGAGAGAGGCAGCGAATCTGTAGTTGATCGACACGTTTCCGCTGCCCCCGATTTCCTCTCTTGGGTACCGACTGAAATCCAGGAGGACGTTCGTTTGGGGACGGATTTGCGAATTCAGTCGTAATTCCACGAAGAACTCGCTGAAATCCTCGAGCTGCAACGGGATGCTCGTAATCGGAGTGTCGAGGGCCGAGATTTGGAGTTCCGCCCCCTCGTACGAGCGGGCCTGGTAGGAGAAGGTGCCCTCCAGTGTCGCCTTGGGGATCCCCAGCCCAAACACATACTGCTTTACCGTCAGAATCCTCTGAAAGCGGAACAGGACCTCCTGGAACACGGCGTCCCTGGGGTCTTTCTCGACCCGGACCGAGAAAGGGACGGGGCTGTCAAAAAACGAGCCTTGCAGGGAGAAGTCCTGCAGATTGCCCTGCACGAAGCCGATGGAATACCCGAGGGTGAGAATGGTTTTCCGGTTGATTGGCTTGGACAAATAGGCCCCCACCGAGTGTATGTTGAACCCGAGTCTGTCCGAACTTATCCCTTGCAGTTCCAGATCCACGAAATCCGGCAGGCCTGCATCCGTAAGAAATTGTGAG
Organism: bacterium; assembly: GCA_030609865.1. The sequence continues at coordinate 5,787 of JAUWSZ010000170.1, forward strand.
AAGTCGAAATCGTCCAGAAAAAAGAAGTAGTTGGAGTAGGTGATGAAGGCGACGTAGTCCGCGTAGAAATTGTAGCCCACGGTAAGGGCCGCCTGATTTACGGCGTACCCGACACCTGATGCTCGAAGGCTGCGATTGAAATCGGCAACCTCGTACCGGAAGTTGTTGATCGCGTTGGAGGTTCGAAAATGGTCGTCGATCCTCAGGTAGAAGCCACTCGGAAGGCGTAGATCTACCGATAAGCTGAGATCTTGTTCGATCGAGTTGAACTCGGGGTTTTCCACCAGGTTGATGAACATGGGCTCGTACTTCAGGAAGAATCCGAACTTCCGGAACCGCGAAGCGCTCAACAGAGCGCTCTCCAACGGCCTGCCAGACGGCAGATCCTGTCTGC
>JAUWSZ010000621.1 GCA_030609865.1 bacterium
AATCGCCAATGAATTCACTGGCTGTCCCCAAATAAGGGAATCGTGCCCGTGCCCGATTTTTGCCATCAGCTATTAGCCTTTAGCTATTAGCCCACCCCGCCCCTATTTTGCGTGCATCCCGTTGGGGGGAGTGGTTGGGAGCTAACAGCTAGAAGCTAACTGCTAACAGCCAAGATCGAGGACGAACGGAGCACCGAACAGAGGCCGCTAAGAGTAAGAGAAGAGCTTCTTCCAGAAGCTTCGTCTTCGCCTCGGCCTGTCCTCGTCGGTCAGGGGCTCCGGGGCCTCCACGTGGGCCCCTTCCAGAATCCTGGCAGGCCGTTCCAGGAAAATCCGCTCTGCTTCCTCTCGGCCCACCTCTTCTTCCACGACCCGCCTCGCCTCCGAGAGCCTGGGCGGTCGCCTGCCCGTGTTGTGCGCGTCCGTGGAGACAAGATGGGCCATCCCGGACCTGAGCAGGCGGAGGGAGCACCGTCGAATACGGGCCCCAAAGGCACCCGTCAGGCTTCCCGCCGTGATCTGTGTCAGGCTGCCGGCACGGACCAGGTCGTTCAGAATGGCCGGGTTCTGTTGGATTGCCATGTTCCTCTCCGGATGGGTGATGATCGGGGTAACCCCTTTCAGCTGGACTTGAAAGAGCAGCTCCCCTGTGCCTTCCGGCACGATGTCCTGCGGGAGTTCCAGCAACAGGTGACGGCCGAGGTCTGCGACGGTCACCAATTCGCCCCGGTCCAGACAACTGGGCACGGACTGGTCCAGGTGCACGTCCGCACCGGGGAGGATTTGCAGGGGAATCGATGCCTCACACAGGGCCCGGGAGATGCCTCGAACGCCCTCCAGGACGTCTTCACGGTCGACCGGGAACATCCCGTTCAGCATGTGGGGGGTGGCCACGATGGTCCGGATCCCATCCTCCACCGCGATCCGGCACATCTCCAGCGACTCTTCGATGGAAGACGGCCCGTCGTCCAGGCCGGGCAGGATATGGCAATGAAGGTCGATCACGGCACGCCGCTAAAGGGGTGACTCATAAGTTCTGTCGCAATTTCTGGCAATTCATCTGCCATCACTGTTTAACAACAGGTATTAGCAGTTAGGTATTAGGTATTAGCTCCCAACCCGTGCCCCTGCCAGGACTGTCAATCGTCCTCGAACGGAAGGGAGAGGGGTGGGCTAATACCTAAAACCTAATACCTAATAGCCAATGAATTCACTGACTGTCCCCGAATAAGGGAATCGTGCGCGTACCCGATTTCAAGGACGAGAACGAGGACGAGCGATGGTGGAGCAAATACCAGGTACCAGGAATCACACGGGCCAATCGGGGTGATCGTGCGGGGTCGTTTCTTCGATCCGGGTCTCGGGCTTCTTCTTGACCCATGGCCTCCAGGCCTTCCTGGTGGGCTTTACGCTCGAGGCCTTCTCGTCCTCCCCCTTCCCCCGACTCCACCGCTTCTTGCCTCGCTTCTTCAGATCCTCTTCGCTGTCCGCGTAATAGTAGTACTGGCTCGAGTAGTAGTAATAGCCGTCGTAGCCGTAGGCTCCCTTCGGGGTGTCCGCGTTGTTGAGGATCACGCCCAGCATTCGGCCCTGGGTTCCCTGCAGAAGCTCGGAGGCCCTCTGGGCAAGCTCCCGCTGCGTGGTGAAGCCTCGGACGACAACGAGCCCGCCACCCACGAAGTGCATAAGGATCGTGGCATCCGTGACGTTGACCACAGGAGGGGTGTCGAAGATCACCCGGTCGAACGTCTCCTCCATCTCGTGGAGCAGTCCCCGCATCCGATCCGTAGCCAGAAGCTCGGCAGGGTTGGGGGGCCTGGGCCCGGAAGGCAGCACGCAGAGGTTCTCTATTTCGGTCTTCCGCACGACTTCACCGAGACTCATCGCGTCTTCCGCGGTCAGCAGGTTGCTCAAGCCCACCGTGGGCGAGAGGCCGAAGGTCTTGTGGATCCGGGGCTTCCGAAGGTCGCTGTCCACCAGGAGGACCCGCTTCCCTGCCTGGGCAAAGGTAAGGGCCAGGTTGATGCTCACGAGGGATTTGCCTTCCAGGGGCGAGGGGCTGGTCACCAGGATGCTTCGAACCCCCTGTGTGCCCATCGAGAAGCTCAGGCCCGTTCGCAGGGAGCGAAAGGCCTCTGCCAATGCTGAGCGGGGCCGTTCGATGGCCAGCATGTCATAGCCCGACCGCTCCGTAGAAACGGCATCCCCATTCAGCTCTTCACGGAGGGCGGGCACGTAGCCGAGAACCGGCAGCCCCATCGCCTGTTCGGCGTCATCCCGTGTCTTGATGGTGGTATCCAGGTATTGGAGGAAAAAGGCCAATCCGATACCGAGCATCGGTCCGAGGATGAAGGCCAGCCCGATCGCCTGCATGCGCTTCGGCTTCGCCTTCTTCACCGGCGTCTTCGCAGGGGCGATGACGAAGATGTTGTCCTCTTCCGAGCCGGCCGCGGTCGAGATCTCGATCTCGTCGATCCGCTGGATGATGGCCCGGTAGGTCTTGTGCACAGTGTCGTGGGTATCCTTCAGATCCTGGTACGCCACGCGGAGTTTGTCCAGGTTCATGACCTCGACCTGCTGCCTTTGTAGGGCTTCCTGGATCTCCTGCTCCTGGTTCTTGGAGCGCTGGTATTCCAGGTGGGTCGAACTCAGGATGCTCCGGACGTCCATTTCGATCCTGTTACGAATGGCCTGCAGCCTGGCACGGGCGGAAAGCAACTGGGGGTGGTTCGGACCGAACCGCTTGCTCAGCTCACTGATCTCTTGCTGGGTTCGGATCCATTCCATCTTCAGGTCCCGCATCGTGGGGCTGTCCAGCACCTCGGGAAGATCCTCCAGGGCCGTCCTGCTCTCCAGTGCATGTCCGATCGACTGAATGCGGCTCTGCAGCTCGATACGCTTGTTCTGCACCTGGGTCAGTTCCCGGTTCAGGTCTTTCAAGCGTTCCACGACG
>JAUWSZ010000625.1 GCA_030609865.1 bacterium
CACGGTCCGGCGCAAGGGCCGGGTTCCGGTAGAAGCGGGAGGCGTCCAGCACCTGCACGCGGGATTCGATCTCAGGAAGGGCAGAAAGGATGTTCTTCTCCGGATCCACATTGGACCCGACACCGACAAAGGCCTCGAAGCAGGCCTGCCCCGAGTCCCCGTCTAGCGCTTTCCATGTTTCTTTCGTCACCGCTTCTTCGTTCCGGAGGGGGTTTGGGGCCTAGGCCTGACCCCTGATCCCTAACCCCTGACAATCTCCACGCCCACGGTGCGCGTGGCCCGCAAGGCGCCCGGCTTCTCGACACACACCCGGACCCTCTGCACCCCGGGTTCTGCCAGACACGCCTCGGCGATCCTCTCTGCAAGGGCTTCGATCAGGAAGAAGCTGGACTGAGCGACGATTGTCTCGATCCGGTCTCGAACCACCTTGTAATCAGCCGTGAGGTTCAGGTCATCCTTCCTTCCGGCTTCTGCGAGATCCAGTTCCAAATCCAGGTCGATCGTCACGGTCTGTTGAACCTCTCGCTCCCAATCGTTCACGCCGATCGTGCAGGAGAGGCGGAGGTCCCTGAGAAAGATTCGGTCCATGAAAGAGAGTCTGAATCAGGTTTACCCTATTTGGGGAGTGTTTCGTCCGATTCTGCCGGCTCGCCTTCGTCGTCGAAGGGCTCGTCAGCATACGACTCCAGGGAGGTGGAACCGTCGTAGCCCGTCTGCGCACGCAGGGCGGTCAACTCCTTCTCGAGAGTCCGCACCTGTTTTCGAAGGCGCATCCTCGTTGATAGATCGAGGATCCACATCAGGCAGAGGCCAACAAGGAAAGAGATGATAATCACTGCATAGAGCGGGATGGGCTCAGAACTCCATGCGCCCAACCTCCAGACTTCATACCCTAAGGTAATGTCCGTATCGAGCAGGGGAGGGATGTTCTGCCATGCCATGGACAGCAGGATGAGCAGGACAATGATCCAGAGAGTGAGCTTTAGACCTTTCATCGCAGATCCCCCCTTTCGCAAAGACGGTTCCATTCTTTTGATGACAACCGATCAGCCGGCTCGCCCTTCAGCGTTCTTCTTCCTCGGAAAAAACCGGCGACAAGGTCCTCCATGTGTCGGCAAGAGACTCGGATATGACACGCGTTTCAGCGAGAACCGCCATGAAGTTGTTGTCCCCGTTCCAGCGAGGCAAGAGGTGAAAATGCAGATGATCCTCGACCCCCGCGCCTGCGACTTTTCCAAGATTCATCCCGAGATTGAGCCCATCCGGACCGTAGGCCTGCTTCAGGCGGCGTACGGACTCTCGAACGGTTTCCATCAGTTCGGCCGTTTCCTCCGCATCCAGATCTTCGAGTCGGGATACGTGACGGCGGGGAGAGATCAAAAGGTGTCCGTTGATGTACGGGTATTTGTTGAGCATGACGAAACAGCGCTCCCCCAGAAAGAGGACGCCCGCCTCCCTCGGGTCCATACACAGCGCGTCACAGAAGATGCAGGTGTCGGCCTTGGGCCCCAAAATGTACTCCCTCCTCCAGGGGGCCCAGTGTCGCCTCAACGCGTGGGCCCTCCTCAAGCGCCCTTTCCCTCCTCCTGGAACGCACCGGGTGAGGCAGGCTCGTGGTTGATGCGCTCGTAGAGTTCTTTTCCGATCTTGAAAAAGGGCATTCTCTTGGCAGGAATCCTGACCGACTCTCCCGTCTTCGGGTTCCGCCCCTCCCGATCCCCCCGATTCTTCACCTTGAAGCTGCCGAATCCACGGATCTCGATCCGGTCCCCTTCGACCAGCGCATCGACCATGCTGTCGAAGATCGTGTTCACGATGATCTCTGCATCCTTTCGCGTCAGGTACGGGAGCCGCTCGGCCACACGGTTGATGAGTTCGGACTTCGTCATGTCATCTCCTCCCTGAAACTGAGAAACCTTCGGGATGAAAGCTCATGGGACCCATCTGCTCAAAGGTCGAGCGGAGCAGGCTTCCCATCACCTCCGCAAGGCCTTGAACCAAATATTCCCATATCTTCTTCCGCTTCTTCTCCGGATAAAGGATCACGGGTTTCCCTTCGATGCCCGCCAGCTCTGCCGCCCTGTCCAGGGCATCCTGGAAATTCCCGAGACGATCCACCAACCCGTTCTCTTTCGCCTGCTCCCCCGTGAAGACCCTGCCATCCGCCAGTAGCTCGATTTCCTCGATGGTCCTGCCTCTGCCGAGCGCCACATCGCGAATGAACTGCCTGTGGATGTTATCGATAAGATCCTGCAGAAGCTGCTTTTCCTCCTCCGTCATTTCGCGCATCGGGTTTCCCAGATCCTTGAAGCGACCGCTCTTCAGCACCTCGGACCTGAGCCCGACTTTCTTCATCAACTGCTCGATGTTCGGGTACTCCGAGATGACGCCTATGCTTCCCGTAATCGTACCGGGATTCGCGACAATCTCTTCCGTCGCAGAGGCGACGTAGTACCCGCCGGAGGCTGCAACGTTGCCCATGGATGCCAGGACGACCTTATTCTCTCGCAGCTTCAGAATCTCCGCATAGATCTCCTGTGCGGCGACCACCGTGCCTCCCGGAGAATCGATCCGGAGAACGAGTGCCTTCACATCCTCGTTTTCTTCGTATTGCTTGAATTGCCGGATCGTTTCCGTCGAACTGGTAAGGACACCTTGGATGGAAATAACAGCGATCTTGTCGTTCGAAAGGGAGATTCCTCTGCCCTCGAACAAGCCCCAACGCCCCGCGACATAGCTGATCACGAAGATCAATCCCAGTATCGAGACGAGGACGAAAACACCCTTCCCTCTTCTTTGGCCCGGCATCTTTCTCATCAACCCCCACACCCTGGAGGTTTCACCATGGGAAAACGCGACTCTTGGTAGACTTCCGTCGACATCTGCGCAAAAAACATGGATGTCCCGAAGCCTCAACCTTTAGGCTTCTCTTCCTCTTC
>JAUWSZ010000716.1 GCA_030609865.1 bacterium
AGAAGAAATTCGACTACGACGCGATTATCATCGGCTCGGGAATCGGCGGGCTGATCACGGGCGCCTACCTGGCCGAATGCCATGTACACCCCATGGAAGGAGGCTCTGGTAGGGTTTCCCGGCTGGTATCGGGAGCATTCCGCCGCTGTGAAATACGTCCCGGAGTTCTTCCACAATTTAACAATAATTATGGAGGACTACTTCAAACAGCACGTGAGCGATCCGGACCTGTACAGGTTTCTCTGCCAGATGAGCTATTCAGGCAGCCCCGCATCCTTTGGGCTTCTCTTCTTTACGTTCCTGATGGATTACTACCACCCCATGGGCGGGATCCAGGTCATCCCTGATGCCCTGGCGGTGTATATAACAGAACACGGTGGAGAGATGAAGTACCGGACCCTGGTGGAAGAGATCATCATGGAGGGCGACAAGGCACAGGGTATCAGAACCGAGGCAGGTGAAATCTACCGCGCCCCCTTTATCATCTCCAACGGGGATGCACGCCGCACCTATCTGAAGATGCTGCCTCCGGATGTGGTTCCGGAATCCTACAAGCAGGAATTGCGGCAAAGCACGGTGAGTGAGTCGTTCTTTACCCTGTTTCTCGGCGTGGACATCCCGCCGGAGGAGATCCCTACCCGTGGGTGCTCGCACCTGCTCTTCTTCCCGGATTACAGGGGGGTGGACAGCGACGCGTACAAAGGCTCGGATGACGGGGATGTTTATACCCGTTCCCCCATCGACATCAACGTGAACTCTATCCACGACCCATCCCTGGCGCCCAAGGGCAAGTCCACGGTCGTCATTCAGACCGGGGCCTTTGCCGAGTTTGCCGACAACTGGGGCACGAAGAACGGCAAGCGAACGAAGAAGTACAGGGCCCTCAAGGAGAGGGTGGCGGATCGATTGATCGCCACGGCCGAGAAGGTCATCCCCGGGCTTTCTGAAACGATCGAGGTCAAGTTCAGTGGAACGCCCTACACCTTTGAGCGGTACACGCTGAACTCGGGAGGGGCTTCCGCCGGTTGGACCTTCCACCCGCAGAAGGCCATGAACTCCGGGTTGAAATTTCTCACCGGGTTCAACCCCCCAGTCAAGAATCTCTTTCAGGTGGGTCACTGGGCCATGTCCCCGGGCGGCGCACCGTCAGGGGCTATCACCGGAAGAATCGTCAGCGAGATCGTGAAACGACGCCTCGAATGGGGCTTCTAGGCGCATAAGCGGGAGAAAGAAATGGGAAGCGAACTGTATGACCGTCTCATCGATGCTCTGCTCTTACGGGGAGGTGCGATCCTTCCTCAGAAGGAACAGGCCACCTATGATCTGCTGGAGGAGCTCTTTGCGCCGGAAGAAGCGGAGCTTGCCTGCACGATGCCCCTCGACCTGCAAACGGCGGAGAAGATAGCAGAAGGCGCGGGAAAGAGCCTGGACGAGTCGACCGCCATCCTGGAAAGCATGGCGGACAAGGGGCTGGTCTTTGCCATCGAGAAAGGCGGGCCTACGCTCTACAGACTGATGGCCCTCGCGCCGGGAATATACGAGTATCAGTTCATGGCAGGGGAGGTCAGTGAGCGTGCAAAGAAGCTGGCTCGGCTCTTCGACGAGTGCACCCCGGTTTCAGGCAACGAATCCGCCTCTTTCAATGCACCACGCTTTCCGTTCTCCCGGGTACTTCCGGTTGAGAAGGAACTCGAGAGTGAGTTGAACGTTCAGCCCTACGAAAAGATTTCGGAATATCTTAAGAGTGCGAATCACGTTGCCGTTTCCACGTGTTACTGCAGACACCACGCTGAGCTGATGGGGAATCCCTGTGACAAGCCCAAGGAGGTCTGCATGAGCGTTGGCCCCGGCGCCAAGTTCGCCGCTGAAAGGGGCTTTGGACGCTTGATTTCAACAGAAGAGGCGCTCCGTATTCTGGAAGTGAGTGAAGAGGCCGGCCTTGTTCATTGCTCGAGCAACACGAGCAAGTACATCGACTTCATCTGCAATTGCTGTGTTTGCCACTGTGCGATCCTTCAGCATCACAAGGACATGCGAAAGGTGAACCTCGGACAGCCTTCGAACTACGTGGTGGAGGTGGACCCGGGACGCTGCGATCTGTGCGAGACCTGTATCGAGAGATGTCCGATGGATGCATTCTCGACAAGCGACAACGAGATCGAACGGGATGCCCAGCTATGCATCGGTTGTGGTTTGTGCGTCTCTACCTGCCCCTCCGAAGCGCTCAGAATGGTACCGCGCGAAGAGCATCACACCCCCCCAAAGGGCCAACGGGAGCTTTTCGCGGCAATGGCTGCTTCCCTCCAGAAGAGCGAGTAGGCTGCATCGGTTCGTTTAGCACGTCCCAGGATGTCCATCGGGCTCCTATCATCTGATTCCACAGACTTGGCGATTCCGTGAATTCAGAAGGTTTTCCAAGCTCGAGCTTCGTACGCTGAACCTACGTCCAAGACTTACGTTCAACTCGAAGCATTGTAAGAAACGAAGGGGAGAGACGATGAAGATGTTGGTAATATTCTTCTCCCAAACGCAATAT
>JAUWSZ010000046.1 GCA_030609865.1 bacterium
ACGCTGCAAGGCCCCGGACCACCCGGTCGCTCGATTCCAGGAAAGCGAGCAGGTGCAGGTCCGCACCATGCTTTTTCATCAGGTCAGGCCTTGCCCCGGAAAGCCGCCCAACCCCGCGCAGGAGGCCCCGCTGCAAATGGGGATTTTCCAGGTAGTTCCCGTCTTCTCGCATGTAGGAGACCAGCATATGCGCGTATTCTTCCGCGAGGCCTTCATGGGCGGCCATGATTTCTGCCATGGCCTCCGGGGCGCCCCACCCGCTGCTCCCGGATTCATCGTTCAGGCTCCACATCAGACGACGCATCAACTCCCGCGCTTCTTCCATGTCCTGCCCGGCAAGGTCGGCTGCCAGCAGGCCCATGGCGGAAACGGCACGCCATTTGCGCTTTTCATCCTGTTCGCAGAGGGAGGCGAGAAGGGAGCGTACAACTCGCTGGCGAGGCAATTCCCGCAAGTCGTGCAGAGCAAGTTGGAAATCGTCGGCCTCAAGGAGAGCAGACACCGTTTGTTTGATCTGCCTTCCGGTGTGTTTCCTCTGTTTCGCCATGGTTTCGCGGAGGTCCCCCCGCGGGCTTGGGCTGGATCATGCCGTTTCCTTGACGGCCTTGCCGATTTTTCGCCCCAATTCTACGCACTTTCGGAGATCTTCATGGGTGGGCACATATTTCACCGAAATGCCGGGATCAACGATCTCGAATTTCGCTTCTTCGAGAACGGCGTTCATCTGCTTCACCGCTTCGCCGCTCCAACCGTAGGAACCGAAGGCCGCGCCGATCCGGTTGGCGGGACGCAACCCTTTCATGTAACTCAACATGTCTGCCATTTTCGGGAGCATCCCGTTGTTCAATGTCGAGGAGCCGAAGATCAGGGCCTTGGCGTCAAGGACCTCTGTCATGATGTCGCTCCGATGATTTCCCTGAAGGTCGAGCAGCTGACAGCTGATCCCTTCCTTCACCAGCCCGTCGAACATTGCCTTGGCCATCATCTGGGTGCTGTTCCACATGGTGTCATAAATGATCAAGGCTTTTGCCTTTGTCTCCTGTCGGCTCCACCGATCGTAGGCTTCCAGGATCTTCTGCGGGTGGGAGCGCCAGATCAACCCGTGATCAGGAGCGATCATGTCGAGGGCGAGCCCCATGTCTTGCGCACTCTGGAGGATCTTTTGAACGAAGGAGGAATACAGCAAGAGGATGTTTCCGTAATACTTGGCCGCATGCATGAACAGTTCGGCGCTATCCACTTCGTCGTCGAACCGCTCGCTCGTGGCCCAGTGCTGACCGAAGGCGTCGCTCGAAATCAGGAGCCGATCTTCCGGAATATAGGAGAACATGTTGTCCGGCCAGTGCAACATCTTTGTCTCCACGAATTGAACCGTACGTTTCCCCAGACGAATCGTGTCCCCCGTTTTCACCACCTCGTATGGCCAGTCTTCTCTGTGAAAATGGGCAAGCATCGCCTTTTTGCCCATGGACGAGCAGAAGATCTTCTCCGGCTTCGCCAACTCGACCATCTCCGGCAGGCATCCGGAATGATCCATCTCTACATGGTTTATGACCAGATAATCGATCTTGGCCGGGTCGGTGATGCTTCGGATGTTGTGAAGAAGGTCGCTTCGAAGGGGTTTCTTCACAGTATCGAAGAGGGTGATCTTCTCGTCCATGGCCAGGAATGCGTTGTAAGTGGTTCCTTTCTTGGTGGAATATCCATGGAAGTCCCGGATTTCCCAGTCAACAGCTCCGACCCAGTACAGATCCTCTTTGATCTCAACAGACGCCATAGTCCACTTCCCTCCGTTTACGTTCCTAGAACGTGATGATCTCGTATCCCTTTTCCAGGTAGTGACTCATGCTCGGGTGGCCCGACATGTCACCCAAGAACGGGAGTTCTTCCTGCTTCACGGCCTCGATGACATTCAGCTTGTTCGAGCACGCCTTGCAGGCGCCCTCGAACAGGCCTTGTTCCTTGGCCTGCTGGTATAGACGGAACAAAGGGCTCTGTTCACGAGCCATTTCCGGCACCAACTTGGTGGCTGATCCCTCCAGGATGATCCGAACGTCGTCCCCCTTCGCCTTCAGGTCGAGGGCGTTGAGCAGGACATGAATGAAGCACATGGAGTCACCGTTGAAGGCAAACAATGCGACCTTTTTCATCAACCACCTCCCGGCCATTTCGCAGACGTCGCAACATCCACGTTTCTCGCGTAGATGTTCGGAAAACCTCCATATCGGCGAATTGAACAAGGCGAAAGGGGAAAGGTCAAAGGGCAAAGGCCGCGCCTCCCCACCAGGACTATCGTTTGGCCTCGTCGCCGTCCTGGTCCTCGTCCTCGAATTCGGGCGCTGGGCGTGGGGCCTGATCCCTGATCCCTGGCCCCTTGTTTCTTTCGCCTTGACCCTTTCACCTTTGACCTGCAGCTTCGCCGCCTTAGTTAGGTACTATCATCCCAGCTTCTTGTTGGCAATATCCTGGGGCTCTTTTCGGGCCGGCGAGACGGGAGGCTCGCTCGCTTCGTGTCTGCACCTGGGGCACAATCCGAGGAAGTTCAGCCGGTGTCCGATGATCTCGAAATCGGTGTTGCTGCGCACAGACTCTTCGAGGTTTCGCAGGGGCTCGACCAGGACATCCTCGACCTCGCCGCAACGTACGCATCGGACATGATAATGATCTTCTGTGGACCCATCGAACCTTCTCCGGGTGCCCGCCAGGTCGAGTTTCTGGGCCAACCCCCACTGGGAGAGGATTTCGAGGTTTCGATAAACGGTACCGAGGCTTATCCGCGGCATCCGTTTCCGCACCGTGTCGTAGACCTCGTCGGCAGTGGGATGGGAACGCAGATTTCTGAGTTCCTCGAGGATGATCTTTCTCTGCCGGGTCATCCTGATTTGTCTATTCGCAGCCACGATAGCCACCCGTGTTCAGTTCATAATAAGAATTATTCTCATTTAGACTAAATCTACACACACAGACTCAGGGTGTCAACACTTCTGTGATGCCTGGACCCTGCAAGACTCTTGCGCATATAGTAGAGGCTACTCACGGGTTGACAGAAGACTCTCGATGGGAGTTTGCGGAGGGCGGACAGTGAAATGGATTGAAAGGGCACAACACCGATTCGGCAGGGATTTCGACGAATTCCTGCTCCACTCGGCGAAGATCTTTCGGACCGTTCAGGGAAGGCCGGACGAGGTGGACCGCGAGCGATTGCGTTCATTGGCCAACTTCTACCTCGGTCAACCGTACGCGGACCGGACGGCCCGTTTTTTTTCGTTTCCCAGGAAGCCTCCCAAGGCTGAGATCGTCGAGGAAAGGCCTTTCAGTGACGGCAGCGTTCGCACCTACTCTTTCCGTAGCGGATACAAGGTGAGAAACCCTGGTTTTCGTGACGAGTACCTGGACGCAAAGGAGAACCAGACGGCCTACCTGGTGCACTGGAACCACGGCGACAAGATGCGAAATACCATTCTCTGCTGCCACGGGTACTCTCTCGGGGACCCCGGGCAGGCGGAGCGCATGTTTCGCGTGCATCGGCTCTACGGTCTGGGGCTCGACGTGGCGCTGTTCATCACGCCCTTCCACTGGAAAAGGGCTTCTTCCCTTTTGCAGCGATTCAGTCCTCCCTTCCCCTTTCGCCATCCTGTGCTGGGCCTCGAGGGGTTCGGTCAGGCAATGTACGACCTGTGCAGCTCCTTCCTGCTGCTCGAAGAGATGGGGGCTTCCCGAATCGGGCTCATCGGGGCCAGCCTCGGAGGCTATCTCGCCGCTCTTTTCGCCTCGCTGACCCGCAGGGCGGACCTGGTCACCCTGATCGTCCCTTTCCTCGACTTCAAGAGCCTGCGCCTTCCCGCCGGCCCGTTCTCTCGGGAGGAAAAGAGCGACAAAGGGGATGCAGCCCTCCAGGGGAAGATCGAGGCGCTGTGGAAAATTCACTCTCCTTTCTCGCACGCATGCAACCTGCCCCCGGATCGCTGTCTCCTGATCGCATCGATGGGGGATCGACTTTGTCCGTTTGAAGATGTAAAAAGACTGTATGATCATTGGGGAGAGCCGCAGCACTTCTTCCTCCGGGGAGGGCACACCCTGTTTTTCCCGAGACGTGGGCGCGGAGAGGCCTGGTACCGTTTTCTACACGAGCACGGGTTCATTTGAGCCGGTAGAGCTAACCCTTTGAAACCGATGAGATTCCAATGGGTACGGACGAATTCTTGAGAAGTCTGAATGCCGTAAAGGAGAATGTTGAAAGACATCTCGAGGCCTTCCTTCGAGGCAAGATCACGGAAGCGACTCGAATTTCCCCGGGCGCAGAGGAGCTGATTCGGGTCCTCAAGGAATTCACCCTGCGAGGGGGGAAGCGTCTCAGGGCTGCCCTTGTGTATTACGGGTATAGATGCTTTTCCGGCCGAGATACCGAAGCCGTGTGGAACGTTGCGATGTGCCTGGAGTTGGTCCAGAGTTTTCTGTTGATCCACGATGACGTGATCGACGAGGACGATACGCGGAGGGGCGGCTGGACGGTGCACAGGCACTACTCCGACCTGCACAGGCAGAGGTACCACCGGAGGGATCCAAAGCACTTTGGCGAATCGATGGCGATCCTGTGTGGCGACCTGGCGCTGGCGTTGGCCAACGAGATCGTGGGAGGCCTGGTCCTCGATGCGCCGCTAAGGGGCGCCATTCTGGACAGGATGCACAGGATGGTCTCGCACGCGATCTACGGAGAATGCATGGATGTTCTTTCCGAGGTCGAGGCCGAGGTCTCGGAACAGGATATTCTCCTGATCGGCATGCTGAAGACGGCCTCCTACACGGTTGAGGGGCCCTTGCACATGGGTGCGCTCCTCGCGGGTGCGGAGAGTGAAGATTTAGACAGGCTTTCCAGATACGCCATTCCGCTCGGCAAGGCCTTTCAGGTGCAGGATGACATCCTCGGGCTTTTTGGGGATGCGGAAAGGCTGGGAAAACCGGTAGGCTCGGATATACGTGAGGGGAAGAGGACGTTTCTCATCCTCAAGGCCCACGAGAAGGCGGACCAGGACCAGCGGGCGTTCCTGGAACGGATGCTAGGGGACAAGGAGGTTACCGAGGCGGATGTGGAAGAGATCAGGCGGCTGGTGGTCGAAACAGGCGCCTTGGACGCCTGCAATGAGATGGCCCGGAAATTGGTCGAAGAGTCCCGGAAGGCGCTCAAGGCATGTTCTTGGAGAGAAGAAGGCGTGGAGTTCCTGGAGGGGGCCCTGGCGTTCATGGTTGAACGAGAAAGCTGATAGCGAAAGGTAAAAGGGTAAAGGTAAAAGGTCAAAGGTCAAAGGAAAAAGCAAAGAGGGATCAGGGGGCAGTGTCCCCCTCAGTCTGCCAATATGACCGTTTATCGAAACCCTTGCGATGAGAGAAGGGGAAAAACTCCGAAATGAAGCGATGGGCAAAGATCGCGGGGATCCTGCTGGTGCTGGGCGTCCTGGGCTATGGGCTCTACGTTCAGTTCCTGAAATGGCACGAGAAGGCCATGGAGTCGTCTCTGGAACAGAAAAGAGTGGCCTGGCAGCAAGAAAGCGAGCGGCTGGAGCAGGAGATCATGGATCTCAAGGAGGAGCTCGTGCTGAAGCAGGAGGCAACGCTCCCGACACAGAAGCTCCAGGAGGTCTTCGGGGAGGATGCGGCAGGGAGGATGGGGGAGCGAAGTGAGTCGGAACGGGAGGAGGTGGAGAGAAAGGTCAGGGAGTTCTTCGCGTACCTGGACGAGAGAGACTACATCAAGGGCTACGGCCTCGACGAGGGGACGCTCGAGACTTTTCGGAGCATGGTGGACAGGCTTGCGGCACATCCTCCCGAGGTCTCGGCCGAACTGAAGGACCCGTTTCTCCTGATCCGGAATGTTGCCCACTTCTACAGGGTGCTGGGGAAACGGGATCTGCGTATGGCTCGAGACGTGGTCGCGAACGAGTCGGAGATCGCCGAGACGGTTGGCGCGATCTTCTTCGAATGGTCTCTGCCTGAGGGCGCTCGGCCGGAGGGGATCGAGGGACGGCCTTCCTTGAGCACCCTGTACGAGTACGCCGGATTCTTCCTCAACTCGTTGGGGGGCAGAAGCTACCTCCTGAGGAGGAATTCCAGGGTTAGAATTCTGACGACCTATTACTGCGTCCTGATCGTGGACCGTGCCAATCAGGAGGAGGCCAATCGTCACGGGATCGACCTCCGCCCTCACATCGATTCCGTTGCCGAGGAGGTCAGGAATCAGAGGGGCCTCGTCTTTCAGAAGGAATACCTCGATACGCTGGCAGGCCTGCAAGAGAAGTACGCGATGCGGTAGGCAGAGTGTCGAAGCGTCGCGGTGTTGCTCCAAAGGGCTCATTGGGCTATACTGTTTACTCGCGCCTGGGCGGTTTTTTGGACAGGTAAAACAGCGGCATATATTTTCCGCAGGGATAGGTTTCGCCGTTCGTTGTGGCCATCTCCCGCCGGCCTCGGCGGTTTGTACGAAGACACGCCCACTTTGCTCGAACATGAGAACCCGCGGTTGCCGGGTCGAATCCATGTAAGGCCGCACAGAGACCTTTCTTAGCGTCGTTAAAGACTTTTTCCGTTTTCCCTGTTGATAGCAAACGTCCATTCTCGTGACCGGCTCGCGTTCCCTTCCGGGTTGGCGATCCGGGGCATGGGCGAATACGGAGGCCTTCCGATGAAATTCTGGCGGCTGCCCCTTGATGCCGATGAGCAGGTCATACCGGTTGGCGAACTCGTCATCATCGTGGACCGTTGCAAAGGATGCGATTTCTGCATCGAGTTCTGCCCGAACAAGGTGTTGGAGGCATCCCCCGATTTCAACACGAAAGGCTACCACCCCCCGGTGATGAAGCCGAATCACGAATGCAACAACTGCGGCCTCTGTGAACTCATTTGTCCGGAGTTCGCTATCTATAGCACGATCAAGCAGAAGCGCTGTTTTACCGAGATCGATCTGTTGAGATACGAGGAGATATCCTCGGGCAAGGAAAAAGGTGAGCAAGGATAGAGACGTTCTCACAGGGGAGCACTTCCTGAACGGTGATGATGCCAGTGCCGAGGGGGCCATTGCGGCCGGATGCCGCTTCTTTGCGGGCTACCCGATTACCCCGGCCACGGAGATCGCCGAGCGGATGGCAAAGAGGCTTCCCGAGGTTTCCGGCGTATACATCCAGATGGAGGATGAAATCGCCTCGATGGCGGCCGTCCTGGGGGCCTCGTGGGGTGGGACCAAAGCCATGACGGCTACCTCCGGCCCGGGTTTCTCGCTGATGATGGAGAACATCGGGCTCGGGATGATGATGGAGACGCCCTGCGTCGTGGTGAACATCATGCGCGGGGGGCCATCGACCGGGCTTCCGACCCTCGTGGGACAGGGGGATGTGATGCAGGCTCGCTGGGGATCCCACGGGGATTACGGGGTGATAGCGCTTACCCCATCGTCACCCCAGGAGGCCTTCGACATGACGATCGACGCGTTCAGCCTCTCCGAGAGATACCGGATCCCGGTGATCGTCCTGAGCGACGAGTTGATCGGGCACATGTACGAAAGGGTCGTGATCCCAGAGAAGAAATTCCTGCCCAGGATCCGGCGGAGAAAGCCGAGGAAGGACCCGAGCGAGCATTTGCCCTTCCTGGGAGGGGAGGACCTGGTGCCGCCCATGGCCTGTGCCGGGGAGGGGTATCGGCTCCACGTTACCGGGCTGACCCACGATGAAAGGGGTTATCCTGTCATAACGGCAGCGGCTCAGGAAAGGCTCGTAAGACGCTAGAGCGACAAGATCAGGATGCACGCCTCCGAGATCATCCGGATCGAGGAGGAAGGAACCGAGGATGCGGAAATCGTCGTCGTAGCCTATGGCTGTTCCGCCAGGACCGCAAGGGAATCCGTGAACATGGCCAGGAAGAACGGGAGGCGGGTCGGATTCCTTCGCCTCATTACCGTCTGGCCCTTCCCGGAGGCGAGGATTCGGGAACTCGCTGCGAACGGCGTGAAAGGGTTCGTGGTTCCCGAGGTGAACTACGGCCAGATCGCCGGTGAAGTGGAGCGGTGCGCCGTGGGAAGGGATGTCCTGATGGTCGGGTTGATGGGGGGGGCGGTCCACACACCGGAAATCATCCTAGAGGCGATCGAGGAGATGGCCTGATGCGGTACAAACTCGTCGAACTCGAGCCCTTCCGGCCCGAGGAGACCCAGCAAAAGATCGATGAAACCCACGGGCTGCATCCGGGCGATCAATACTTGAAGCCGGGTCGTATCCCGCACATCTGGTGTCCGGGATGCGGGCTGGGAATCGTCCTGTCCGCCTTCATAAAGGGCATGGACAGCATGGAAATTGCCATCGACAACTGTGCCGTCGTTTCCGGTATCGGATGCACGGGGAGGGTGGCAGGCTATCTCAACATGGATACCTACCACACGACCCACGGCCGGGCCATCCCTTTTGCGACAGGGCTGAAGCTCGTCAAGCCGGAGATGGAGGTGGTGGTCTTCAGCGGGGACGGCGACCTTTTTGCCATCGGAGGGAACCATCTGATCCATGCCGCCCGAAGGAACATGGATCTGACCGTGATCTGCGTCAACAACTTCAACTACGGCATGACGGGCGGGCAGTCCGGGCCGACCACGCACATGGGCGCCAAGACGGTCACGACCCCTTACGGCAACTGCGAGTACCCCTTCAACCTGACTCATCTCGCCTACGCGAGCGGTGCGGTCTACGTGGCAAGGTGGACGAGCTTCCATGCCCGGTATCTCATCGAATCCATCAAGAAGTGTTTCGCGAAGAAGGGCTTCAAGTTCATTGAAGTCCTCACCCCCTGCCCCACGGGTTACGGAAGGCCGAATCGGCTCGGAACGGGACTGGACCAGATGAAGGTCTACCGGGACAACAGCGAAATTCGTAATCATATCAACCCGATGGAGGCGGATGCGACGCTCAGGGGTCCGATCGTGGTCGGAGAGTTTGTCGACGAGGAAAAGCCAACGTTCCTCGACAGGTACGAGGAAGAAATCCTTTCCAAGGTTCCCTCCGGTCGAGGTCTTGGATCGAAAAAGGATCCTGAGAAATAGGGAATCTCGCATGACGAAACCGAAAGACGCCCAAGCCGGAACCGGTACAGGAAAGAAGGAAAGACTGGAGGTTCGTCTGTCCGGGTTCGGCGGCCAGGGAATCGTGCTCGCCGGTAACATCCTCGGGAGGAGTGTCGTCCTATTCGAGGGGAGGAATGCGGTCTTCACCCAGAGCTATGGGCCCGAGGCCCGGGGAGGGGCCTGCAGCGCAGACGTGGTCATCTCCGAGGGTTCGATCCATTATCCCAAGGTCACCCGACCGGACATCCTCGTTTTCATGTCCGAGGACGCGAAGAACACCTATAGAAAGCTCCTCGGCCCCGAAACCACCGTTATCATCGACGAGGATCTGGTTCGGAACGACGGGCTGGAGGGGAGGTGCTTCCGCCTGTTCTCGGTCCCGGCCACCCGGTTCGCGGAGGAACTCGGCAGGAGGATGGTGGCCAACATCGTGATGCTCGGGGTCCTCACGGCCGTTACGGGCATCGTCC
>JAUWSZ010000268.1 GCA_030609865.1 bacterium
CCGTTCCGGAACCGTTGATCAGGCGCGTGCTGGAGGCGGGCCGGTTTGCGCCCAGTGCCGGTAACCACCAGCCCTGGAAGTTCGTCGTGGTCACAGACAAGGATTTCATCCGGGAGCTGGAAGAGGCCGCCTACGGTGTCGTGAACATGATGCACGCTGCCTATCACAACGACGCCATGGTCATGGGCCTGGTTCAGATGCTCGGGGACCCGACTCCGGTAGGCATCCTCGATCCCCGCGTTCAGGGAGGGGTCAGCTGTGTAGCCAGAAAGGAACTGCCCTGCTACCTGGACGCGCCCGCTGTCATCTTCCTGGCTACGAACGACAAGGCGGCCGCCCCTGACCTGCAGGCCGGGATCTGCGGCCAGAACATGAACCTCGCCGCCCAGGCCCTGGGGTTGGGCTTCTGCTGGTCCGGGTTCGCTTCGATGGTCGAGAACGTACCCGAGCTCAAGGCAAAGCTGGGGTTCGAAGCCCCCTGGCGTATAGCGACCACCATCGCCCTCGGCTATCCCAAGTTCAAGCAAAAGGGTGTGGTGCCCAGGGAATTCCGGCCCGTTACCTGGTTCCGTCCCGGCGCCGGAGGGCCCGAAGTCGAGGAATAGAGGCGCAAAGTCCTTTCATTTAGAGCGGGAATCCAGTGATTTCAGTGAGTTATGGATTCCCGCTTTTTTCTTTACCTCAACGGGATCGAGGAAACCTGGTTCATTCAGAACATGTCGAATGGCAAGTCTCGGTTTTCACCGGCCCACATGGCAGACGACTTCGTGGAATTCATCCTGCGCGGCATCACAAAGCGCGCATGACTATGATTTCTTCTCAAACTGAAAAGGAGGGTGCACAAATGAAAGCATTGGTATTGGGAGGCTGTGGGGCGCAGGCCCTGCCCGCCGTCGAGGACTTGATCGCCAGTGAGGATATCAACCAGGTCACCATCGGGGATATCGATCAGGAAAAAGCCGAACTGCTGGCCGCGAAGTTGAAGAGCCCGAAGCTTTCTACGCAAAGGATCGACGTGAATGACCACCCGGGGCTCGTGGACTGTATGAAGGGTGCAGATATCATCCTGAATTGCACGGGCCCGTACCATCTCCTGGGTGTCAAGGTGTTGAAGGCGGCCATAGAGGCGGGTAAGCACTACGTGGATTACTGCGACGACTACGATGCCACACTCGATATGCTCGAACTCGACGGTGCTGCCAAGAAGAAGGGGGTCACCGCCATCATCGGCCTAGGCGCCAGTCCCGGGCTGTGCAATCTGATCGCAAAGCACGGGGCCGACAAGCTGGACAGTACGGATGAAATAAGGATCTTCTGGGTAATTGCTGAGGGAGAACCTGAAGGGCCCGCAGTCCTCGACCATATGTTTCACATGGTGTCCGGGGATGTGCCCCAGTTCCTGGATGGAAAGATGGTCAACGTCCCGGGGGCCTTTCCGGTGCAGAGGAGATCGTTGAATTTCCGGCCCCTCACGGTGCATTGCCGGTCTTCTACGTTGGGCATCCTGAACCGATCACGCTGAGTCGAGTCATTCCGGGGGTCAAGACCGTTGTCAACAAGGGAGCTCTCCCCGGCGAAATGATTGGGCTCTTTCAAGGATTGAAAGAACTGGGCCTGATGGGGGCCGAGCCTGTTTCCGTCAAGGGGCAGGATGTTTCCCCAAGGGACCTGCTCGTGACCCTCATGTCCTCCGCCCCGCACGAGGAACTTCCGCCCGAAGAAACCCTCAGTGCCATGGTCATGCAGGTCACCGGCACGAAGGATGGGAATCCGGTGACCCTCGAGTACGCCGGTCTCGCGAACATGGCCCCCTGTACGAGTCTGCCTGCCTCACTGGGCGTTCGGATGTTGGCTCGGGGAAAGGTAAAGGAGGCAGGCGTTCTCCCGCCGGAGGCGTGCCTGGAGTTGGGCCCCTTCCAGGCGATGCTGAAGGAAAGAGGACTCGCGGATTTCCATGAAAAGGCAATCGTGACAACATCTCTGTAGTCGTGATTCCAGGGAGAGCCTGAGCCCGTCGAATCCGTGCTTTGAAACCCCTTCCAAAAATTCGGAAATCGTTCTAGTATGTTGCGACACTAATTTTCCCATATAGCCGAGAGACCCATAATGCATTTATATTATGGTTGTATCGCAGCTACGTCCTCCTCAGCCCTTCGAATCCCATTTTCATCCTTGGCTGGAAGAACGGTTCCGTCTTCTCAGGAAGGCTACATCCAATTGGGGGGATACCCTTGATGAGCAGGCACGATCGCAGCTTGACCGGATTACGGACGTCCGTCCTCCTTGTTTGTCTGTGTCTTCTTGCGCCCATGGCCGCACACGCCGAACAGGGCGGGAAGGCTCATGATGACCTGTTCTCCGTGACCTTTCCCACGGAGAAGGAAGGCTGGGCCTGCGGGCGATACGGTACGATCCTGCACACCTCGGACGGAGGCGCAACGTGGAGCCCCCAGTCGAGCGGCACGACCTTTACCCTGTCCGGCATCTGTTTCACGGATTCGAAGAACGGCTGGGCCGTGGGGAACGAGGGTACGATCGTGCACACGAGCGACGGTGGCCGGACCTGGACACTGCAGGAGAGTCCTGTGGACTACTTCCACATGGATGTCACCTTCGTAAATCCACTCAAAGGATTCATCTCCTCCGAGAGGACTCACATCCTGGCCACGGATGACGGTGGCAAGACCTGGGGAGTCCAGTTCGAGGACGAAGACTACATCCTCAAGTCCATCTCCTTCTGCGACGAGCAGCACGGCTGGGCCGTGGGTGAGTTCGGACACACCTACCACACGAAGGACGGGGGAAAGAGCTGGGCGAGACAGGCCGGCTTCTACGAAATGGACTGGGACACGGGTTTTATCACGGGGGATGATTTCCTGTTCGACGTGGTTGCAATCGACCCAAAGACTGCCTGGGCCGTGGGAATACTGGGTACCGTGAAAAGGACAACGGACGGAGGCGAGACCTGGGAAAAGGTCTCTCTGGATTTGCCGAAAGTCCAGCTCTACAGCATTGCCTCCGATGGGGCGGGCATGATTGCGATCGGAGGCAACGGCTTGTGCGTGTTCTCGCCGGATGCAGGTGTTACGTGGCAGCCTGCCAAGTTCGAGCCGACCATCGAGTATGGCTGGATTTACGGCATGGGGGGCCGGGGGCCGGGACAGGTCGTGGCGTGCGGGGACGAGGGCGTGATCTATCGGAGACCCTCGGGGGGTAACTGGAAGAGAATCGATTACTGAAGAGGCTCAACAAGATGACGGAAGAGAAGCGCACTTTTCTGGACAGATTTGCCTGGTTCGCCAGCTCACACCGGCTCCTGGTCCTGGTGCTGACCCTGATCGTGGCCAGCGGGTTTGCCTACGGCACGACCCGGATCAAGGGTGAGGTTGTCATCGAAGAGCTTCTGCCCTATGCCCATCCGTACCTCAAGATCATGATCGAGTTCTCCGAGGTCTTCGGCAGCGGCGGCTCGTTTGTGGCCATTGCGCTTCAGGCCAATGATGGTGACATCTTCAGAAAGTCGATTCTCGAGAAGGTGCAGGCCATCGACCAGGAGGTGGCCCTCTGGCCCGAGACCTACCGGATCCTGACCATTTCGATCGGCAGCCGCGCCACCAAGGTCGTCCGGCCCGTGGGGGAGGGGGAGATCCGGGTCAAGCCCCTGATGTGGCCCGACGTGCCCGATACCGAAGAGGGTGTACGGCAGCTCAAGAAGGACATCTTCTCCGACCCGATCCTGCGGGGAATCCTTGTCTCCCGCGACGGCACCTCTGCGATGGTTCTCACGCAATTCAAGGAAGACATCTCGTACGCCCGTTCCTTCGAGATGCTCGAGAAACTCGAGGCGAAGTACACCGACGACGAGACCGAGGTGTATCTGGTCGGGTTCCCCGTGCTGATGGGATGGATCTACGGATACAAGACCCAGATCATGATGGTCATGGGGCTAAGCGTCCTCCTGATGATCATCGTGCTGTTCTTCTCGTTCCAGAACTTCGTCGGCATGGCGGTGCCCATGGGCTTCGGGGTGATCAGTACGGCCATGGGCCTGGGGTTCATCGGCTGGACGGGCATCAACTTCAGCCCCTTGCAGTACGTGCTGGCCTTCCTGGTGGCGGCCCGAATGGTCAGCCACTCGGTCCAGATCACCCACCGGTACATGGAGGAGATGGTCGAATACCGGGACAAGGGCAAGGCCTGCTACGAGACGATGCGCTCCATGCTGCTGCCGAACTGGGCCGGTGTGGTCACCGATGCAGCCGGCTTCTTCATCCTGATCCTGGTGAAGATCGCCCTGCTGCAGATGGTGGCCGTCTTCATGACCTTCTGGATGCTCACGGTCGCCCTGTGCGGGGTCATTACGCCGATCCTGTGCAGCTACATGCCTCTCACGCGGGCCAGTGAGGCCTGGGTGCGGAAGAGCGCCAAGGCGAGCTGGCTGGACAAGCTCTGTGTGGGCGCGGCGGAGTTCTCGATCGGGCGGGGCAAGTCTGTCGTGGCGTTGACGGCGGCCGGGTTGCTCCTCTTCTGTGTCTATCAGGCAACGAATCTGAAGATCGGAGATGCGAGTCCCGGCTCCCCTCTTCTCTGGCCGGACCACCCGTACAACCTGGACCAGACGGTCGTGGACCGGACCTTTGACATCTCCTCCGAGGATTTCACCCTCTACTACAAGGGGGAGGAGGGTTCGGTTTACGACGACGACGCCATTCTGAATACCTTCGAGGGCTTCGACCGGCACATGATGACTTCCCTTCCGGATATCTACAAGTCCTCCGACTCGATTATCGGCCTGATGAAGGCCTTGAATTATATCATGCACGATGGGGATGTGCTGTGGAGGGAACTGCCGCCCGACCCCATAACCATGACCAACATCATCGGCTGGACCCGGGACCAGGTCGATGTCTACACCATGTCCCGGTATTTCGACAGCGACATGAGCAAAGCACAGATCACCCTGTATTTCGCTGACCACACCTCGGACAACCTGCTTCGGATTCGAGAAGCGGCTTACGCGTTCTTCGAGGAACACCCGATGAAGATCGAGAAGGGTGAGTTCTTCCTCGCCGGCGGCAGGATCGGC
>JAUWSZ010000323.1 GCA_030609865.1 bacterium
GACAGTGCCTCTTCCCCTCAACGGAGATCCTCTCGCTCTTCCGATCCCGGGGACGGTGCTGATCACCGAAGACGCGAGAGGGGTCGCGTCGGCCCTGTCCACTCGACTCGCTTCTTACGGACAGCGTCTGGTGCGGGTACGATCTGCCGACAAGACCGGACGCATCGAGGAGGACCTCTATGAGGTCGACCTGTCGAGTCACGAAGAGGTTCGAGGGATGGTGGAAGAGATCCGGAAGACCGGCGGCCCCATAGGCGGGATCGTTCACCTCCTTCCCCTCTCTCCCGAGGACACCCTCGACGGGACGGAAAACGGGCTGTGGAAGAGGCGCACGCAGCAGGAGGTGAAATCTCTTTTCTACCTGATTCGATCCGCGGGCAAAGATCTCCTGAACCACCGGCGCAGCCGGCCCGGATGCGTCCTGGCCGTCACGGCCATGGGCGGGCAGTTTGCCAACAAGAACGGCTCGGGCCTGTCGTATTTCCCCGGACAGGCAGGGATCGAGGGCTTGCTGAAGACGCTTTCCAAGGAATGCCCGGAGATACACACGCGGGTCGTCGATTTCCCGCTCCACCTGTCTCCTGAGCAGATCGCCGAGCAGATCCTGCTGGAGATCGGGTCGAAGGAAGGGCCGGTGGAGGTCGGTTTCGACGGATCCCGCCGAATCGCTCTGGAGCCTATCCGGGCCCCTCTGGACCTCAGGGGCGCGCCCGTGTCCCGGATCGACGCCGAGTCCGTGATTCTGGTCACCGGAGGAGGCCGAGGGATCAGCTTCGAAGTCGCCCACGATCTGGCGGAGCGGTACAAGCCCCGCCTGATCCTGCTCGGCCGCACCCCGCCGCCGGAGTTCGAGGAGGACCCGAGCACGAGCGCTCTCAGCTCCCCGGCGGAAATCAAGACGGCCCTGATCGACCGTTACAGGAAAGAGGGGCGCGAGCCCCGCTTGAAGGAGATCGAAGGCCTGTTTCACCGGCTCATCAAGGAAAGAGAGATTCGCAGGAACCTGCAGGCCCTGGCCGACACAAACGCCAGGGTAGAGTATTATTCCGTCGACGTACGAGACGACGAGGCCTTTGGTCGATTCCTGGATGCCTGCTATGAGCGCTTCGGGAGGATCGACGGTGTGATTCACGGGGCCGGGATCATCGAGGACAGGAGGATCCTGGACAAGTCTCCCGACTCGTTCGACAACGTATTCGACACAAAGGTGAACAGCGCCTTCACGCTCGCCCGCAAGCTCAGGCCGGAGACGTTGCGCTTTCTCGTCTTCTTTTCCTCGGTTGCCGGAAGCTTCGGAAACGCGGGCCAATGCGACTATGCGGCTGCCAATGAGGTCCTGAACAAACTGGCCCTCTATCTGGACAGCAAGTGGCCGACGCGTGTGGTCTCGATCAACTGGGGTCCATGGGAAACGGGCATGGTCACCCCGGAACTGAAACGGCAATTCGCGAAAAGAGGGGTCACTCTCATTCCCCCGGAGGTCGGCAAGAAGAGGCTGGCCGAAGAGCTCGAGTACGGCGCGAAGGGAGAAGGAGAAGTGATCATCACCGACATCGAAGGCTGGAGCGACTCGGCCCGTTAGCGATTCGATCCCCTCTCCCCATAAGAGGCAGTCGTAAGGCACTCTCGCTGGAGGCCGTGTCTCTACAGCCTCCGCAGGAAGCGACATGGCGTCAGAAGACCGCAAATCGATTGACATCGCCATCATCGGGATGGCGTGCATCTTCCCCAAGGCGCCGGACCTGAATGCCTACTGGCGAAACATCCTCAAGGGCGTGTGCGCCATCACAGAGGCCCAGCCGGAGCACTGGGACACCTCTTTGTATTTCGATCCCGAGGCAACCGGCACGGACCGCGTGACCTGCAAACACGGCGGGTTCCTGACGGAAGAGGAGCGGAGGTTTCAACCGCTCGAGTACGGCGTGATGCCGCGGAGCGTGGAAGGCGGTGAGCCGGACCACTTCCTGGCGCTGCGTGTGGCCTGCGAGGCGCTGACCGACGCCGGCTATTTGCAGGACGAGCGCGCCCGCAGCCGGACCGGCCTCATCCTCGGAAAGGGCAACTACATCAATGCAGGGAACATGTCCCTGATTCAGCACGGCTGGGTGGTGGAACAGACCCTCAAGATCCTGAAGAAGCTCCATCCAGGCTATACCGATGAAACGCTCGCGGAGGTGAAGAAGCAGCTCAAGGCGAGCCTTCCCCCGTTTCACACCGAAGTCGTCCCTTCCCTGATCCCGAACGTGATGACGGGACGGATCGCAAACCGCCTCGATATCCAGGGGCCGAACTTCACGGTTGACGCTGCCTGCGCATCTTCCCTGGTTGCGGTCGATATTTCCTTGCGGGAACTCGCGAGCGGCCGGTGCGACCTGGCTCTGGTCGGCGGAGTCCAGGGGGGCAACACGCTTCTCTCTTACCTTCTTTTCTCGCCCCTGAAGGCACTGAGCACCTCTGGGAGGCTCCGTGCATTCGACGAGGCGGCCGATGGCACGATCCTCGGAGAAGGGATCGGGCTCGTCGTTCTCAAGCGCAGGGAGGATGCGGAGCAGGACGGGGATACCATCTACGCCCTGATCAGGGGCGTGGGCGTTTCGAGCGACGGAAAGGGGGCGGGCTTGCTCACTCCCCGGAAAGAAGGGGCGCTGTTGGCCCTTGGCCGGGCCTATGAGGACGCAGGGGTGGACCCGGCAACCATCGAACTGATGGAAGCACACGGCACGGGCACGAAGGTGGGAGACGAGACCGAAATCCAGGCCATTCAAGATGCGTTCGGCCAAAGACCCGGACCGTTTTCCCCCTGCGCTCTGGGATCGGTGAAGTCGATGGTGGGACACCTTCTGCCTGCCGCGGGCGCGGCCGGACTCATCAAGGCCACGCTGGCCCTGTACCACAAGGTGCTCCCCCCCACGGTCAACTGTGAGAAGCCAAACCCTTCCCTCGACCAGGAAAGAGGATTCTTCTACGTGAATACCACGGTCCGCCCGTGGATTCACGGCTCTCAGGCATATCCGCGAAGGGCGGGCGTGAGCGCCTTCGGTTTCGGAGGAATCAACGCCCACGTGGTGCTGGAAGAATACCCGGAACAGGAAGAGACGAAGAAGGCGCACCTGCTCGAATGGGATTCCGAGCTGGTCCTGATCGAGGCACAGGGGCGACAGGAGCTGAAAGAGAAGTGTGAGAGGCTGTCAGGCTACCTTCGGGATTTTCCGGAGGGTGATCTGCGGCATCTCGCATACACCCTTTTCAAACAGACCACCTTCCAGGGCCATTGCCTCTCCCTCGTCGTCCGCTCGAAGGAGGACCTCCTGGAGAAGCTCTCCCTGGCCCAAAAACGTCTCACGGACCCGAACCGAAATCAGATCAAGGACCGAAAGGGCATCTACTATTTCGATGCGCCCCTGGACGAGAGGGGCCGGCTGGTCTTTCTCTTCCCCGGCGAAGGAGCGCAGTACCCGAATATGCTGGCCGATCTGTGCATGCACTTCCCTTCCGTGCGGGCGTGCTTCGACCGGGCAGATGCCTCCTTCCTCCGCCAGGAAAAGCCCTACGTGCCGAGTGACGCCATTTTCCCCCGCCCCGCGTTCCGGAAACAGGACAAAGAAGCGGGCGACAAACTGCTCTGGCAGATCGACGTGGCGATCGAAGCGGTCCTCACGGCAAACCAGGCCCTCTACGGACTCCTGACCGAGTTCGGCATCGAGCCGGCAGTGATGCTCGGTCACAGTTCAGGCGAGTATTCGACCATGCTCGCCTCCGGGATTCTGGAAGGGCTTTCGCACGACTTGGTGATCGAGACGAACCGGATCATCGAGTCGATGGAAAAGAGCGGGAAGATCCCTGAGGCCGTGATGATTGCGGCGGGCACAGACCGGTCTCTCGTGGAGAAGATCCTCGAAGAGGAAGACATCGGACCCCTGTTCATCGCCATGGACAACTGTCCCCACCAGGTCGTTCTCGTGGGCACCGAGGGCCCTGCGGAGAAGATGCTGGCCGCCCTCAAGGAACACCGCGTCCTGTGCGAGCCCCTCTCTTTCCGGCGTGGCTACCACACGCCCCTGTTCGATCCCGTGTCCGAAAGACTCCGGGAGGTCTTCCAAAAATTTCCGATCTCGAGGCCTCGAGTGCCCGTCTGGTCTTGCACCCTGAAGGGACCCTACCCGGAAGATCTCGAAGCGATTCGGAACCTGCTGGCGGACCACTGGATCGAGCCGGTTGCCTTCAGGGAAACGGTGGACAAGCTCTACGAGGAGGGGTTCCGGACCTTCGTGGAAGTGGGCCCCCGGGGGAATCTCACCGCCTTTGTGGAAGATATCCTGCGAGGCCGTCCCTACCTGGCCATCCCTTCCAACCTGCCGCGGCGGTCCGGGCTCGACCAGCTTCACCACTTGCTCGGCATCCTGGCCGCACAGGGAATTCCCCTGAATCTGCTCCCGTTGTACGAAACAAGAAACACGCGGGAGCTCACCCTCGATGCGAGAGAAGACCGAGAGATGCTCGGGCTCAGAGAGGATGAAAGCTTGACCCTCTCGATGGGCCTGCCTCAGATGGACATTCAACCCACCGAGGCGCTTCGTGCCGGTTCCCCTCCGGCATCCGCGGCAATGCCGTGGATGCCGGAAGGCA
>JAUWSZ010000262.1 GCA_030609865.1 bacterium
AGTTCCATAGGTCGGGTCCTCCCGGAAAGAAGGCTCGAGTGAAATGGTTTTCCCGGTTGGATGCATCGTCAAGTGGAGTTGGATCAAAGGAATAGCAGGAAAGCGGTCCTGGTTCAAGGAAAAAAAGAAAAGCCGGCCCGATCAGGCAGGTTCATCCTCTATGAGGTTGCGCAGAACGGTCTGCAGGATGCCTCCGTTCCGGTAGTACTCGACCTCTACGGGCGAGTCCAGCCGGGCAGTGACCGAAAAAGCGATCTCGTCACCCGTGTCGGGCTGGGCCACGACCTTCATCTCCTTCCCTGCCTGGAGGTTCCTGCTCAGCCCTGAGATGGAGAAGCGCTCCTTGCCGGTCAGGCCGAGGGACTCTGCGTTGTCGCCCGGCAGATACTGCAACGGGAGAACCCCCATTCCTACAAGGTTGCTCCGGTGGATGCGCTCGAAGCTTTCCGCCAGGACGGCCTTGACCCCGAGAAGGAGGGTTCCCTTGGCGGCCCAGTCCCTCGAACTGCCTGTCCCGTACTCCTTCCCTGCCAGGACGACCAGCGGGACCCCCTCCTCCCGGTACCGGGCGCTGGTGTCGAACACGGACATCACTTCCTCATCGGGCAGGTACAGGGTCCAGGCCCCTTCCCGACCCGGCACGAGCAGGTTGCGAAGGCGGATGTTGGCGAAGGTGCCGCGCAACATGATGTTGTGGTTTCCCCTCCGACTGCCGTAGGAATTGAAGTCAATGGGTTGAATGCCGTGTTCGATCAAGTATTGGCCTGCAGGGCTGTCTTCCGGGATCGAGCCGGCAGGAGAAATGTGGTCCGTAGTCACCGAGTCCCCTACCATCACCAATACCCTGGCTTCCTTGATGTCCCGTGGCGGCGACGGCTGGGTCTTCATTCCGATGAAGAAGGGGGGTTCCTGGATGTAGGAGGACTCGGCGTCCCACTCGTAACTACCCCCCTCCGGGACCTCGAGGGCCTGCCAGTTCTTGTCGCCTATGTCGATCATTGTGTACCGGTCGGAGAACATCTTCGAGTTGATCGATCGGTGGATGGCGGTCTGTATTTCCTCCGGCGCCGGCCACAACTCCTTCAGGTAGACCGGATTGCCTTCCGGATCGTAGGCAAGAGGATCCTTCGTGATGTCCAGGTCCATGCGACCGGCCAGGGCATAGGCAACCACGAGGATGGGGCTGGCCAGGTAGTTGGCCTTGACCTGGCCATGAATCCGGGCCTCGAAGTTCCTGTTTCCACTCAGAACGGCCGCCACCACGAGGTCCTGTTCCTCCACCACCTTCCGGACCGGATCAGGCAAGGGCCCGCTGTTCCCGATGCAGGTGGTGCAGCCGAACCCGACGATGTGAAACCCGAGGGCCTCCAGCGGCTCGATCAGGCCGGCCCGTTTCAGATAGTCCTCGACCACTTGAGATCCCGGGGCCAGGCTGGTTTTCACATACGTGGGGACCCCGAGCCCGCGGGCTACCGCCTTCTCGGCCAGAAGGCCGGCCCCGATCATGACAGACGGGTTCGATGTGTTCGTGCAGCTTGTGATGGCCGAGATCACGACCGCGCCGTCCTTCAGGGCCTTTTCGCGCTTGTCGCCCTTCTTGGCGGGAGCCGGTTTCTTCCCGTAGAGCTTCTCCAGGTCGATCAGGAACCGCTTTTTGACCTTTGAGAGGGGAATGCGGTCTTGCGGCCTTCGGGGCCCCGCCACGCTCGGCCCCACGGCGCCCATGTCCAGCTCCACCACATCACTGTACACGGGGTCAGGGGCCTCGGGGTCGTGAAAGAGCCCCTGCTCCTTACAGTACATCTCGACGAGTTCGACGTGTTCCTTCTTTCGTCCCGTCATCGCGAGATAGCTCAGGGTTTCCCCGTCGATCGGGAAGTATCCTGCCGTAGCGCCGTATTCGGGCGACATGTTGGAAACGGTGGCACGGTCAGGGAGCGTGAGGCTGGAGAGACCCGGGCCGAAGAACTCTACGAATTTGCCAACCACGCCCTTCTTGCGGAGCATCTCGGTCACCGTGAGGACGAGATCCGTAGCGGTTGCCCCCTCCGGCAACGCCCCGGTCAACTTCATTCCCACCACTTCCGGCACGAGCATGTAGTAGGGCTGGCCCAGCATCACCGCCTCTGCCTCGATCCCGCCGACCCCCCACCCCAGCACGCCGAGTCCGTTGATCATCGTCGTGTGGGAGTCTGTACCGATCAGGGTGTCGGGGTAGGCAACCCATGTATCTCCCCGTTTCTTGATGTGCACCACAGAGGCCAGGAACTCCAGGTTGACCTGATGGCAGATTCCCTGGGCCGGGGGAACGACCCGGAAACCTTCAAAGGCCTTCTGTGCCCATTTCAGGAGGGTGTAGCGTTCACGGTTACGGTCGTATTCGATGGCCACATTCAGGGAGAAGGCGGCCGCACATCCGAAGGAGTCGACTTGAACGGAATGGTCGATGACGAGGTCGGCCGGCACCACCGGGTTTATGCGAGCAGGGTCGCCGCCCATCCGCTCGGCGGCTGAACGCATGGCGGCTAGGTCGACCACGGCAGGAACCCCGGTGAAATCCTGCAGCAGGACACGCGTCGGCATGAAGGCGATCTCCTGCGGGTCCTGGCCGGGCTTCCACCTCGCAAGGCGCAAAA
This sequence comes from bacterium, assembly GCA_030609865.1. The sequence continues at coordinate 2,637 of JAUWSZ010000262.1, forward strand.
CGTCCTCCTCTGTGGACCTCTTGGTCTCCAGGTTCCTCAGGAGGTTCTCGAGAAGGATGCGGATCGTGAAGGGAAGGGCATCGATTAGGATCGAGCCTTTGTCCTCGAGGGCATAAAGGGAATAGAAGGACAGCTTCTGCCGCTCCAGGATGTCATGTTCTCGCTTGGTTTCCTTCATTTTCTTCTTTCCTCTGGACGCCATGGGCAAGACACCCCCCCAACAAGGATTGGATGCAGTTCAGGCGCTTTAGCGACCACCCGCTGGTCCTTCCCCTGTGAAATTATCTCTGCGCCTAAAGACGATTGAGTTCCTCCTCGTAGATCTGGAACCCGGCGTCCAGGGCAATCCCGCGGGCAGCCTCGAGGTCCTCGACCTCGAGGATCAGAACCGCCTTCTCTCCCGGCTTCTCGACGAAGCCGCACGCGTCCTTAACGTTCAGGCCCTTCCGGGCGAAGGCCTCCAGAACGGCGTGCAACCCTCCTGTCCGGTCCTCCATGACGAGGGCCAGCACCTCCTGGAGGTTGGCCGAGAATCCCCTTTTCTTGAGCGCCTCATAGGCCTCCTCCGGCCGGTTCACGATCAGCTTGACCAGGCCGAAGTTCCCGGCACTGGCGATCGTCACGGATCGTATGTTGATCTGCTCCTGCGCGATGACGCCGGTCACATGCGCCAGATGACCGGGCCTGTTCTCCAGGAATACGACCACTTGTCTTGCCACGATTCCGCTCACTCCTTTGGACGGTGGTCTATGACCCGCACGGCCTTTCCCTCGCCTGCGGGAATCACCCCCGGCTCAACGAGGTCCACCCTCGGCGTGAACAGGATTTCTTCCCGAAGGCGGCGGATGATCTTCGCCTGCAAGGCTTCCAGCCCCTCGATGCCCTGGGCGAGCAACTCCGATGTCACCTCGATCCTGACGGTCATCCGGTCGACCGGTCCTTCACGATCGAGAAGGATGAGATAGTTGTTGCCTACCTCTTCGAAGGCCATCAGGACCTGCTCCACCTGAATCGGAAAGACATTCACCCCCTTGACGATCAACATGTCGTCGGAGCGGCCCTTGATCCGTGAGAGCCTCCGGTGAGCCCTGCCGCAGGAACAGGTTCCGGGATGCACCATGGCCAGGTCACGGGTCCGGTACCGGATGAGAGGCATCGCCTCGCGCCGCAACGTGGTGAGCACGATCTCTCCGATCTCGCCGTTGGGCAGAGGCTCCAGTGTTTCCGGATTCACGATCTCGAGGATGTAGCTGTCTTCCCAGAGATGGATCCCGCTCTTGTGCGGGCATTCGAAGGCCACCCCCGGGCCGTTCATCTCGGAAAGGCCGTAGGAGTTCACGGCAAAGATATCATAGGCCTCCTCGATCCGCGCGCGCACCTCTTCCGAGTGGGGTTCGGCACCGACGACCAGGATCCGGAGATCCGTGTCTTTTCGCGGATCGATCCCCACCTCGTCGAAGGTCTCCAGCAGCTTCAGCGAGTAGCTGGGGATGATGTGGGCCACGGTCGTCCCGAACTGTTGCATGAAGGTGATTTGACGCTTGCTGTTTCCTATGCCCATCGGGATGACCATGACGCCGAGCTTCTCGGCGCCGTAGTGAAGCCCGAGTCCTCCGGTGAACAGCCCGTAGCTCATCATGTTCTGGAAGACGTCCGATTGCCTGACCCCGGCCATGTACAGGCACCTTGCGACGAGATCCGTCCACCGATCAATGTCTTTCCGGGTGTGATACACCACGGTGGCGGTGCCCGTGGTCCCGGAGGATGCGTGCATTCGATCCACTTCGCTCCGGTCCACGGCCAGGAAACCGTCCGGAAAACCGGACCGGAGATCCTGCTTGGTTGTGAAGGGCAGGCGCTGCAGATCATCGAGGCTCTTCACCTGTTCGGGCGTGGTTCCGTTCTCAGAGAAGGCCTGCCGGTAGAAAGGGGCCTTCACCGCTGCCTGTAAGGTCTTTTTCAGCCTGGCCACCTGCAGGGCCTCGAGATCCTCCCGCGGCAGCAGCTCGATTTCCTTGTCCCAGAACATCTTCTCGTCGACTCCTCCAGAGCTGCATCCCGGATATCTCACCACCATTCGGAGGGAAAAGCAATTGCCCGCGTCTGGCATGGCGCGTCATTTTACGCATCCAACAAGATCGCTCGTTGAGAATACGAAACGACCGGCTCTGCCGTTTCCGGCGGCAATTCGTGCCCGTGCCCAGGCCTTTGGCCGGTGCCCGTGCCCGTGCCCGATTCAATAACGCAAAGGAAGCTGAAGAGCATGGTAACAACCAGGAATTTGAACCAATCGGCCCCTTCTAGGGGCCTTCCTCATACCACCTGCTCTCCGGGTGGTCGCTGATTGGACAATCTGACCAAAGGGAGGGGTTTCAGGCGCCAAATTGAATTTATTGACAGCGAAGTCCTGCCGTGCAAAGCTTCGTTATGAACTGGCTATCACAGAAAGATTTTCCCGTATAAGTAATAGTTGGGCTGAAAAGAGATGACATCGAAT
>JAUWSZ010000426.1 GCA_030609865.1 bacterium
CGTCTTCCCGGAGGGGGGAATCAGCCGCGGATTCGACAACCCGCACCTGGGAATCGGGTACCTGTCCCTGCGATCCGGAGCCCCCGTGATCCCGGCCTACGTCTCCGGGACCCCGGCTTCTGACTCCGTGCGGAAGGCCCTTTTCATGCCTTCACGCTCTCGCGTGTCCTTCGGTGCCGTCTGCCGGCCTCCTCCGGAGCGACCCGGGAGGATCGACCGGGAACAGCTGATCGAATGGACCGACCATTTGATGAGGGCCGTCACGGACCTGGCCTCGATTTGACCCATTTTCCATTCTTATTTATATTTCATATTCATAACCTATTCGATTGAAGATGGGGGTCTCCATGAAAGATGAGGTTGCTGCTCTGCTGCAGGGAAAGATGACCGAAGAAGGTTACAAGAAGCTTATGGCCCTCGAGAACCGGAAGCTGTTCGATTTCATCGGGGAATACGTGGAGCTTTGTGAACCGGACACGGTGTACATGTGCGACGACAGTGACCTGGATGCCGAGTACATACGCATGAAGGCCCTGGATACGGGCGAGGAGGCAAAGCTGGCCAAAGAGGGCCAGACGATCCACTACGACGGTTACGGAGACCAGGGCCGGGACAAGGACAACACGAAATTCATGGTGGCGCAGGAGAACCTGGCGAGGATGGGCAACTTGAACTGCGTCGAGTACGAGGAGGGACTCGCCGAGATCAAGCGGATTGCCCAGGGGATCATGAGAGGGAAAGAGGCCATCGTGAAGCTCTTCTGCGAGTGCCCGACGATGAGCCCCTTCTCGATCGGTTGTGCGCAGATCACCGACTCCTACTATGTGTCCCATTCCGAGGACATCCTCTACCGTAGGGGTTACGAGCATTTCATGAACATGGAAGACAAGGACGACTTCTTCCGTTTCCTTCACAGCGCCGGCCCGCTCGATGAGCGCGGTTGTACGGTGAACCTGAAGGGGCGCCGCATCTACCAGGACATCGAGAACATGACCGTCTACTCCCTGAACGACCAGTACGCAGGAAATTCGGTGGGGTTGAAGAAGCTTTCGATGCGCCTTGCCATCAAGAGGGCCTCCGGAGAGGGCTGGCTGTGCGAGCACATGTTCATCATGGGATGTCAGAACCATGAAAAGGGCCGGACCACCTACTTCTGCGGTGCCTACCCGTCGGCCTGCGGGAAAACGGCCACGGCCATGCTTCCGGGGGAGACCCTCGTAGGGGACGACATCGCCTACTTCAGGAACCTCGGGGGGGAATTCCGCGCCGCGAACGTGGAGCGCGGGATCTTCGGGATCATCAAGGATGTCAATTCTAAGGACGATCCGGTCATCTTCGACACGCTGATGCGGGACAAGGAGATGATCTTCTCGAATGTGCTTACCGGTCCGGACAACAACCCTTACTGGCAGGCCATGGGGGTCGAGACGCCCAAGGAGGGCGCCAATCACTCGGGCCCGGACTGGGTCGAAGGGAAGAAGGATGCCAAGGGAAAGGTGATCCCCCTGTCCCACGGGAACGCGCGTTACACGATCCGGATGGAATACCTCGAGAATCTCGATCCGGACTGGGACGAGAAGAAGGGCATCCTCGTGGGCGGCATCATCTATGGCGGAAGGGACAGCGACACGTCCGTGCTCGTGGAGGAGTCCTTCGATTGGCAGGACGGCATCATCATGAAGGCCTGCACGCTCGAGTCGGAGACAACGGCAGCCACGTTGGGAAAAGAAGGGGTGCGTGTTCCCCAACCGATGGCCAACCTCGATTTCATCAGCTACCCGCTCGGAGAGTACGTCCGGAACAACATCGATTTCGTGAAGGGCTTGAAGGAGGTGCCGCCCATCTTTGCGATGAACTATTTCCTCAAGGATGAGAAGGGCGATTTCTGCACCCACAAGCTCGCCAAGAAGGTGTGGCTTCACTGGGCCGACGGACGGGTACATGGCGACTTGGACGCCCTCAGGACGCCCACAGGCCTGATCCCGAAGTACGAGGATTTGAAACGGCTGTTCAAGGAGATCTTCGACGAGGACTATCCGGAGGCGGACTACCGATACCAGTTCACGTTCCGGTGTGACGGATGGCTGGCCAAGCTGGAGCGTTCGACCGCGTACTACAAGACGAACGTGCCCGACTGCCCCGAAATCGTATACAAAACCTGGGAAGAAGCCGCCGAGAAGATCAAGGCCGCCCGAGACGCGTTCGGGCCGCTGATCCTGCCGGGAGAATACAAAAAATAATAGTGCTATCCCTGTTTCTGAACCAGTAATTCTAGATTGCGACACCTACTGTCCAATGTCCAGACTTGACCCTTTTGGACTTGATAGCATATGTGCTATTCTGTATGAAGCAGAAAAAAGGGAGGCAAAATGGAATCCTTGACCGATAGCGGAAAACTCAAAGAACTTTTCAAGCAGGCCATTATTGAGGCCATGGAGGAGAAGAGAGACTTGGTCCATGACCTGCTTGTCGAGGCCATGGAAGACTTGGCCATGATCCGTGCCATTCAGGAGGGCGAGGAATCGACCCCCGCAAGCCGGGAGGAAGTGCTCAACATCCTGGAAGGCAAGGGATGAAGACAGCGTTCAGAAACAGTTTTGCCAAAGACCTGAAGAGACATGCCAAGGACAATGATCTTCTGTCCAGGATTCAAAAAATCGTTCTGGAAGTTGAAGCCGCTAATAGCATCTCCCTCATCAAGAACATGAAGAAACTCAAGGCGGAAGGTTCTTATTACCGCATCAGGGCAGCAAATTACCGGATTGGCCTGATAATCGAAGGCGAGATCGTTACCTTTGTCAGAGCCCTCCACCGGAGAGAGATCTATCGTTATTTCCCGTGAATAGGTGACAGCCCCTCGGATAGCTCCAGTGGCTCACTGGCCGCGGATCGCACCCTCCGGACAAATATCCGCGCAGTATCCGCATTCCGTGCAGATCTCAGGATCGATGACGACGTCTTCCCCTTCCCTCGTAATCGCCTGCAAGGGGCACTCCTCGACACACTTTCCGCATAAGGTGCACAGATCGGTGTATATTACGTAGGCCATTCAAACTGCCCTTCCTTGCTCCGCTTCACTCGAATCCCTCCAGGAAGGCAAGGACGTGCTTTCCGAGAACGTGATGGTTGTAGCCGCCCTCCAGCAAGGCGTACCGGCGCCCTTCGCAGTGTTCAACCGCGTAGTCCCTGGCGATCTCCCCCAGCCTCCTGTAGTCGCCCTCGCCGAGGAGATCTCCCCAGTCGTTCCTTCCCCGGTCAAACCCGGCCGAGATGGCAAGGATGTCCCGGTCCCCGGCACTCCGCAACTCTTTTTCGGTCCGTTCCAGAAACGCATCGGCGCTGTGTTCTTCAGGGTGAATGTAGGGAAAATCCGGATCCCCGCAGAAGATATTCTCCGTCCCGTCGCCAAAATGCAGGTCGAAATCCAAGATCACGGCCCGTTCGACGTCACCCGAAACGGACAGGGCCTTCAACGAGACGGCCAGGTTGTTGAAGTAGCAGAACCCCCAACAGTCGGCCGGACTCGCGTGATGGCCGGGGGGACGGATCAGCCCGAAGCAGGGCTCGCCCGAAAACGCCGTTCGCGCAGCCAGCAGGGCCCCGCCCGCGGCCAGGGAAGCAATCTCGTAGAGGTGACTGTCCCGCCTGATTGACTCGACATGGTGCTTCGAGTGCACGAGCAGCAGATCCGCCTCGGCCGCCGGTTCCGGCTCCAGAAACGGGAAACGCCCCTCCAGGGGGTCGCAGATCGCCTCTATCCGCCCCGGCGCAGACGCGGGGTCGCCGGCATAGACTTCGCAATAGCGAGAACTGTAGACGATCTTCATCTTCCCGTTTGCCTTGTATGATACTAAAAGATACATTATAGAATTTGCAGACTTACGCATCAACCGCAGGGCATACGGGGTAGAGCGCTAAATCCGTGAAACGCTCCGTGACATCATTCCCCTGCAGTTGGCTTGATCGTTGCAGCAGGGGCCCCGTCGGAGATTTGTGCCGGGCGAC
>JAUWSZ010000476.1 GCA_030609865.1 bacterium
AGTCCTTCCGCCTCGGGGATCTTCAGGTACCTTATCGGTTTTATCTCGAGTTGAAAGACGCCAGGGACCGCAAGAGATGAAAGGACAAAGGTGAAAGGTAAGAGCAGGTATTAGGTATTAGCTGTTAGGTATTAGCCCACCACCCCTCCCCAGCGGGACTCGTGACGGGAGGAATGGCTGGGAGCTAATACCTAATGGCTAATAGCTAATAGCCACAAGATCAGGGGTCAGGCCCCGCCCCCGAACGAACTGGGGGAAGGGCTGGGAGCTAATAGCTAATGGCTAACAGCTAATAGCCAAATAGGAACAGGGATAGCACAATCAACGGCCTGCAAGGGCGCGGTAGGCCTTTTCGATACGGTCCCAGTTGTGTTCCCGGTCGAGCGCCCAGTACCTGCCCATGACCGTGACCACCTCCCCCAATCCCAGTTCACCGGCCGTTTGCTCCACCTTGTCCACGTAGATCGCACCGCTCGCAGGCCTCTCCCCTCTCCTGCCCAGCAGGCTGTGGATGCAGAGCTTCTTCACCCCTTCCCGCTTCGCCATCTCCATCAGTGCAAAGAGGTGATCCAACGAACCGTGGGAGCTGTAGAAAGAGACGATACCCAGCAGGTGCAGCGTCTTGCCTTCTTCCCGACAAGGGGCCATGGCCCAACGAAAGGCCTCGTTTTCATGGAACGCACCGGTACGAATGGCCTCATCGATACGCACCCGATCGGAAGGGACTACCCTGCCCGCCCCCATGTGCATGTGACCGCACTCGGAGTTGCCCACACTCCCCTCGGGCATACCGACCGCCATCCCTGCGGCCTCCAGCAAGGTCCACGGACAGGCTTCCATCAGACGGTCCATTGTGGGCGTGGGTGTCTGCGCGATGAGGTTTCCCTCCTCGGTTGGCCTGTAGCCCCAGCCGTCGAGAATCAGCAGGAGCACTCGAGGCTCGCCGTCACAAAGGCTTCCACCCCCGGCTCCCTTCCGGGCGCCCTCCACCAGGCTGCGGCCCGTCATCTCCTCCGGGATCGGGATGCCGAGGACATCCAGGACCGTAGGGGCCACGTCGACAAGAGACCCCCCCGACCGGAGCACGATCGGGGCCGATCCGCCGGGCGGGACGATCAGGAACGGCACCAGGCTGTCGCTGTGCCCTGTGTCAATGGTCCCGTCCGGGTACAACCTCTTTTCCACGGTCCCATGATCCGCCGTGATCAACGATACGTAGCCCTGCTTTTTTGCCTCTTCCACCACGATTCCCGCCTGGGCATCCACCACCTTGATCGCCTTTCCTACGGCGGCTTCGTCCTCCATGTGTCCCACCACGTCCACGTTGGCAAAGTTGCCCAGCACAAACGAATACGTCCCTTCACGCAACTTTGCCACCAGGGTATCGGTCACCTCCGAAGCGCTCATCTCCGGCAACTCATCAAAATTCTGCACCTCTCTGTTGGACGGCACGAACGCCCGGTCCTCGAGGGGCAAGGGATCCGGGGCCTTTCCATTGAAGAAGTAGGAAACGTGAATCGCCTTCTCTGATTCCACGACACGAACCTGGCGCATTCCCCGGTTGCTCAGCACCTCTCCCAGCGTGTTCTTGATCTGTCCGATCGGGGGGAAGCCCACTTGAACGGGCAAGCCTTCCTCATACTCGATCATCGTGGCCATACGGGCGGGACGACCGGAAGCCCTTTCGAAGTGGCTGAAATCGGAACCCACGAGCGCCTGGGTAAGCTGCACCTCCCTTTCGCCGCGGATGTTGTAAAAGATCACGCACTCCCCTTCCCGAATCGCACCGGTGAGATCCCCGCGAGCATCCACGGAAACGATCGGTTCGAAAAGCTCATCTTCCTGGCCTTCTGCATATGCCTGCCGAACGGCTTCGGCCATGGTCGCTACGTCTTTGCCGATGTTCACTTTGCGCATAGTCTTTGCCCTTGCTCCAAATTTGGGTATTAGCTGTTAGGTATTAGCTCCCAGCCGACCCCCCTCAGACTGCACACCGCGGTGGAGAGGGGTGGGCTAATACCTAACGGCTAATACCTAATACCCACTCTTACCTTTCGTCTCTTTGCTCTCTGACCCCTGTGCTACTGCATCTTCTGCCTGGACTCTTCGTTCCACGGGTTGTGTTTCAATGCCTTGCTGTAAGCGGCCCTTGCCTCGTCCCAGGAATCGAGCGCCTCCCAGTGCCGGCCTTCTCGCGTGTAAACCTCGCCCAGCCAGTAAGGATGGCCTTGAAACAGGACTTCGGCCTGATGCAAGAGAATGATGGCCTGCCGCGTGTTTCCCTCCCTGGAACGGATCTCGGCCAGGTAGAGATAGCAGAACGGGTTTCGAGGGTCCACGGACAAGGCCTTCTCCAGCCTGTCTTCCGCCTCCTGCAACTGCCCTCCTCGGAGCGCCCGGTACCCCTCTGCCGCGAGGCGGAAGGAAGCAGCCCGATGGGCAGGGCCCTCCGCGGGAACCGTTTCAACCGTGAAGGACCGGTCTTCCAGAACAGCCCTTCGGAGTTCGTTTTCGCGTGCCGATTCCCTGCTGAGGGCGGCACACCCGGAAATCAACAGGACGGCGAGAAGAAGATGCCCCAAAAAGACACGCCTTCCTGTTCCTGGTTGAGACATACGTTCGGCCCTCTCGCTTTCGCCTTGCGTGGCCTTTGCCCGTTGGCTATTGGCTGTTAGCCATTAGCTCCCAGCCCTTGCCCCACCCCTGGATCCCCGCTCCCCGCCTGCGGGAATGACGGCCAAGGTGCACGGAGATTGCCGCGTCGCCTCCGGCTCCTCGCAATGTCCCCAATAATTGAATGTTGCGAGCGGAGCGTGGCAGCCTCCCAGGTCAATGGGCGCAACGATTATGTGTTTGTCGACACCCTCAAGAAAAAAAAGGGAGGCTGGAAGAACCTCCCTTTGCTGTCTGCATTATCTCCGATTGCCCGGCCGATATCAGCGCGCCTTCTTCGCCTTCTTGACCTTCTTCTTGACCGTTTTCTTGACCGTCTTCTTCTTCACGATTTTCTTTTTCACAGTCTTCTTCTTGACCGTCTTCTTCGCTTGAGCCCCCTTTTTCGAGGAGGCGGCTCCGCCCGGCTCCTCGAGGGCCTCCTCGACCGCTTCGCCGATGCCGTCCACCAGGACGAATGTCATCTCCTTGCGCACCGGTTCCGGCAGATCCTCGAGGTCCTTCTCGTTCAGTTTGGGAAGCAGGATCGTCCGAATCCCTGCCCTGTGGGCTGCCAGCACCTTCTCCTTGATCCCGCCCACGGGGAGGACCTTTCCTCGAAGGGTGATCTCACCCGTCATGGCCACATTCGATCTCACCTTGCGGCCCGTCAGGAGGCTGGACAGGGCCACGACCATCGTGACCCCTGCAGAGGGGCCGTCTTTAGGGATCGCACCGGCCGGTACGTGGAGATGGAGGTCTGTCGTGTCAAAGAACTTCTTCTCAACCTTGAGTTCTGCAGCGTTGGCCCGGATGTAGCTCAAGGCAGCCTGAGCACTCTCCTTCATTACATCGCCCAGCTGGCCCGTAAGGATCAGCTGTTTCCCCCCCTCCATCCGGGTTGCCTCCACGAACAGGATGTCCCCCCCCGTCGGGGTCCAGGCAAGCCCGGTGGCGATCCCGGGAACCGTGAG